>JAAZXZ010000062.1 GCA_014239895.1 Flavobacteriaceae bacterium | reverse complement strand
TTCTTCATGTTTTAATACATTTCAGTTGAAAGTGGAGCAAATATATGATATAACGAATAAAATGCCAACTGATTCAATTCATTTATTAATTAGTTAAAAAAAAGGCAATGGATAGAAATATTACTAGATATTTAATAGTTTGTTTGTTTTTCTAACACCTTCTGCACTTTCCTTTAAATGGTCCATATCAGATTGATCTAGGTTAATTTCAACAATTTCTTCTATACCATTTTTTCCTAATACAACAGGGACACCAATACAAATATCATTTATACCAAACTCACCATTTAAATAAGATGAACAAGGAAATGTTTTTTTCTCATCACATATTATTGCCTGAGTTAACGAACTAACAGCAGCTCCAGGGGCATACCAAGCTGAAGTTCCCAATAATCCAGTTAGTGTAGCACCACCAACCTTTGTGTCCTGTTTAACTTGATCTAATCTTTCAGCTGAGAGTAAATCTGAAACTTTTTCACCATTTCTTGTAGCCTTAGAAATCAAAGGTACCATACCTTTATCACTGTGCCCTCCTATAACCATACCATCAACTTCTTTAACTGGAGCATCTAATGCCTCAGCTAATCTATACTTGAATCTTGCTGAATCCAAAGCACCTCCCATACCAATAATTCTGTTTTTTGGCAATGTAGTAGTCTTATGAACTAAATAAGTCATAGAATCCATTGGATTACTAACCACAATAAGAATTGTATCTGGAGAATGCTGTAAAAGGTTTGAAGAGACTGTTTTTACTATTCCTGCATTTATACCTATTAATTCTTCACGAGACATTCCTGGTTTCCTTGGAATTCCTGAAGTTATAACACAAATATCACTGTTTGCAGTTTTAGAATAATCATTAGTTGAACCAATTATATTAGTATCAAAATTGTTTAAAGAAGCTGTCTGCATTAAATCCATAGCTTTTCCTTCAGCAAAGCCTTCCTTTATATCCAATAAAATAACTTCTGAAACAAAATTTTTAATTGCAATATATTCAGCACAACTTGCTCCTACTGCACCAGCACCAACCACTGTTATTTTCATAATAGATTATAAGTTTAATTATGCATCTATATTAGCATAAATTGCATTTTTCTCAATAAATTCTCTTCTAGGTGGAACATCATCACCCATAAGCATTGAAAAAATTCTATCTGCCTCAATACCATTGTCAATTACTACCTTTCTTAGAGTCCTAAATTCAGGATTCATGGTTGTATCCCAAAGTTGAATAGCGTTCATCTCTCCAAGACCTTTATATCTTTGAATCTTCGAGCCGTCTCCATACTCACTTACTAGTTTGTCTCTATCCTCGTCACTCCATGCATATTCTTTCTTTGCTCCTTTTCTAACTAAATAAAGAGGTGGAGTAGCTATATAGACATGTCCATTTTCAATTAATTCTTTCATATATCTGAAGAAGAATGTTAAAATTAATGTAGCAATATGACTTCCATCAATATCAGCATCACACATTATAACAACTTTGTGATATCTAAGTTTTTCAATATTTAGTGCTTTACTATCCTCCTCAGTACCAATAGTAACACCTAAAGCAGTAAATATGTTTCTAATTTCTTCATTTTCAAAAACCTTATGTTGCATAGCTTTTTCCACATTTAATATCTTACCTCTTAAAGGTAAAATTGCTTGAAAAGCTCTATCTCTACCTTGCTTTGCAGTTCCCCCTGCTGAATCCCCCTCAACAAGAAAAACCTCACATTTAGAAGGGTCTTGTTCAGAACAATCTGATAGTTTTCCAGGAAGACCTCCTATGCTCATTACAGATTTTCTCTGAACCATTTCTCTGGCTTTTTGAGCTGCATGTCTGGCTTGAGCTGCAAGAATTACTTTTTGTACAATTATTTTAGCATCATCTGGATTTTCTTCAAGATAATTTGTTAACATCTCTGAAACTGCTTGGCTTACACATGAAGAAACTTCTTTATTTCCTAATTTAGTTTTTGTTTGCCCTTCAAATTGAGGTTCTGCGACCTTTACAGAAATTATTGCAGTAAGTCCTTCTCTAAAGTCATCGCCAGAAATTTCAAATTTTAATTTATCCAGCATCCCTGAAGCTTCTGAATACTTCTTTAAGGTATGTGTTAAGCCTCTTCTAAATCCACTTAAATGTGTTCCTCCTTCATGGGTGTTTATGTTATTTACATATGAATGTAAATTTTCAGCATATGATGTATTGTATATCATAGCAACCTCTACTGGGACGCCATTTTTCTCACCCTCAAAGGCAATAACATTCCTCATTATAGGCTCTCTACTACCATCTAAGAATTTAATAAACTCTGGTAAACCCTCTTTGGAAAAGAAAATCTCACTTTGAAATTCCCCAGACTTTTTGTCTTTATCTCTTCTATCAATTAATGTTACGGTAATTCCCTTGTTTAAAAAAGATAATTCTCTTAGCCTACTAGCAAGAATATCATAGCTATACTCAGTTATATCAGTGAAAATAGTTGTGTCTGGTTTAAACGTAACTATAGTCCCTGTCTTATCAGTTTTACCCGTTTCCTTTACAGGATATAGAGGAACTCCTTTTTCATATTCTTGCTCCCAAACCTTACCATCTCTATGAACACTAGCCTTAAGAGATTCTGAAAGAGCATTTACACAACTTACTCCTACTCCATGCAATCCACCAGAAACCTTATAGGAGTCTTTATCAAATTTTCCACCTGCTCCAATTTTAGTCATAACAACCTCTAAAGCAGAAACTCCCTCCTTTTTATGTATGCCTACAGGAATACCTCTCCCATCATCCTCAGTAGTAACTGAATTGTCTTCATTGATCGTTACAATAATATTATTACAATGGCCTGCAAGAGCCTCGTCAATTGAATTATCAACAACCTCAATTACCAAGTGATGAAGTCCCCTAGAACCAACATCTCCAATATACATTGAAGGCCTCATTCGTACATGCTCCATACCCTCCAAAGCCTGTATGCTATCAGCAGAATATTCTTTTGTGTTTTCGCTCATTTTTTTGTTTTAAATACGCTTAAAAAATATTGAAAAAAAATAATTGATTTTTTTAAGAATATTTCACTAGCACAAATATACAAAAAAACTATGTCGCAACAGATTAAAATATGTCTAAAAAAAGGAGTAAGTTATTAACAATTTTTTAGTTAAAATATGATGATTTATAGCTCTCTACAGATCAATGAAACAGCTCTTCTAGATGAGCCGTCTATGCCTTTAAAAACCTTGCCTATTTAAGTTATGGAATGTCTAAATATTTGTGGGTTTGAAGTGATATTTTCCATTTAGGATTTTTCTTAATATAATCTACCATTATAGGCATCATTTTTTCACGATTTTCCCACTCTGGTTGAAGAAATAAATGAGCTTTTGAACTAATCTTTTTAGCCTGGTCTTCCGCAAATTTAAAATCATCATTATTATAAATAATTACTTTTAGCTCATCGGCTTTTTTATAGATTTCATCGACTGGTTTCATTTGTTTTTTTGGCGATAAACATATCCAATCCCAATTACCAGTTAGCTCATATGCACCAGAAGTTTCTATATGAATTTTTTTGTTGTTTTCTTTTAATTCTCTTGTTAGAATTGTCATATCCCACATTAAGGGTTCCCCGCCAGTAACCACAACCATGTCACTATATTCTAAAGAATTCTTAACAATGTTTTTAGTAGAAACAAGTGGATGTGCTTGAGCATCCCAGCTATCCTTTATATCACACCAATGACAGCCAACATCACATCCTCCAATCCTAATAAAATAAGATGCTTTTCCTTTATGAAAACCCTCACCCTGGATAGAATAGAAAGCTTCCATAAGTGGCAGAACTTCTCCTTTTTCTAATAACTCCTGATTTTTTTTATCCATCACTTGCAAATATAAAGATCTTAATTATCTATATTTAACATCGAATAAAATTATTGAATATAACATGGAGTCTCAGGGGATAAGAATTAATAAATATTTGAGTGAAATAGGCTACTGCTCTAGGAGACAAGCTGATAAGCTAATTGAACAAGGCAGAATAATAGTAAATTCAAAAGAAGCAGTAATGGGCTACAAAGTTCAAAAGGATGATGTTATTCATGTTGATGGAGAAAAAATCAAACAAAAAAAAACCAAAAGAATCTTCATTGCCCTTAATAAACCTAAAGGTGTTGTATGTACGACAAATGCTGGAGTTGAAGAAAACAACATAATTGACTTTATAAAGTTTCGTGAGCGAATATTTCCTATTGGAAGACTTGATAAAACAACTACAGGATTAATTTTATTAACCAATGATGGTGATACTGCTAACAAAATCCTAAAAACCGCGTACAATAACGAAAAAGAGTATCTAGTCAGGGTTAATAGACCTATTTCAGAGGATGTTCTAAAAAAAATGAGTGAAGGGGTGGCAATTGTTGGTAAAAAAACTAGAAAATGTAAAGTGGAAAAATTAAAATCTACAGAATTTAAAATTATTTTAACTCAAGGATTAAATAGACAAATAAGAAGAATGTGTGAATATTTTGATTTTAGGGTTGTATCCTTAAAGAGAGTTAGAATTATGAATATAAAATTAGATGTTAAAGAGGGGAAATATCGATTGTTAAACGATAAAGAAATTTCTGAACTTACTAATATGTTAAAAAAATAAATGCAAAAATTAACTCCATTTCATCTAGCAATTCCAGTTGATAATATTCCCAAGTGTAGAGAATTCTATAGAGATATTCTTGGCTGTAAAGAAGGTAGAAGTAGCGATCATTGGGTAGACTTTAATCTTTTTGGCCATCAATTAGTAATTCATTATAAAGAGAAATCAAAAGAAGATCTGCATACAAATCCTGTAGATGGAAAAGATGTACCAGTGCCTCACTTTGGTGTTATTTTGGAGTGGAATGATTTTGATAAATTTTCAAAACATCTAATTGAAAAAGGAATTGAATTTATTATTGAACCTTATATTAGATTTAAGGGACTGGCTGGTGAACAAGCCACTATGTTCTTTAAAGATCCCGCAGGAAATGCTCTTGAATTCAAATCATTCAAGGACTTTAATCAAATTTTTGAAAAATAATTTGATATGAAGTTAATTATTATAAGCTTGAAGCGTATTTTTTAAAAGCATTGCAATAGTCATAGGACCAACACCCCCTGGAACAGGAGTTATATGACTTGCCTTTTTGGAAACACCTTCATAGTCTACATCACCTACAATTTTGTATCCTTTTTCTGAATCATCCTTAACTCTTGTAATTCCTACATCTACCACTACTACCCCTTCTTTTACCATATCAGCTTTAACAAAATTTGGAGATCCAAGAGCAGAAATAATTATATCAGCCTGTCTTGTCAGCTCAGCAATATTTTTAGTTCTACTATGGGCAAGTGTTACTGTTGAATTCCCAGGATTAGATTTTCTACTCATAAGAATACTTATGGGTCTTCCAACAATATCTGAGCGTCCAATGACCACTGTATGTTTTCCCTCAGTCTCTACATTATATCTTTCTAATAATTCCATAATCCCATAAGGAGTAGCAGAAATAAAAGTGGGCAAATTAAGTGCCATTTTTCCAAAATTAGTGGGATGGAAACCATCTACATCTTTAGCTGGATCTACAGCCATTAATATTTTTTGAGAATCTATATGACTAGGAAGTGGAAGCTGAACTATATATCCATCAATTGCATCGTTGTTATTTAATTCATGAACCTTGTTAAGTAATTCATCTTCAGTTGTAGTCTTCGGAAGTTTTACAAGTGTAGAATCAAAGCCTACTTTTTTACATGCTCTAACCTTGCTTCCTACATAAGTCAAACTTGCACCATCCTCTCCTACTATAACTGCTGCTAGATGAGGAGCCCGAGAACCGCTTGCTACAATTTCCTTCACAGCAACGGCAATTTCATCCTTAATATCACTGCTTGTTTTTCTTCCGTCTAAAATTGTCATTATAATAATTATTTTTTAGCATTTTGCATCATCTGCATCATTTTTGCACCACCATCACCTTGCATCATTTTCATCATTTTACTCATTTGTGAAAATTGCTTCATAAGCTGATTTACATCATCAAGGCTTGTTCCTGAACCCATACTAATTCGTTTTTTTCTAGAATGATCTATCAGTGCTGGATTCGAACGCTCCTTTGGAGTCATGGAATGAATAATTGCCTCTATATGTTTAAAGGAATCATCATCAATATCTATGTCTTTCATCATTTTTCCCGCTCCTGGAATCATCCCAACTAAATCTTTCATGTCTCCCATCTTTTTAATTTGCTGAATTTGATTTAAGAAATCATCAAAGCCAAATTTGTTCTTTGCAATTTTCTTTTGAACTTTTCTAGCTTCCTCCTCATCAAATTGTTGTTGTGCTCTCTCAACAAGTGAGACAACATCGCCCATTCCAAGTATTCTATCGGCCATTCTCGCAGGATGAAATGCATCCAAGGCATCCATCTTCTCACCTGTTCCAATAAATTTTATAGGCTTATCTACAACACTTTTTATTGATAGTGCTGCACCACCTCTTGAGTCACCATCTAGCTTGGTTAAAACTACTCCATTAAAATCTAAAATATCATTAAAAGCTTTAGCACTATTAACTGCATCCTGACCCGTCATTGAATCTACTACAAATAAAACTTCTTGCGGTTTAATAGCTTTTTTAATATTTGAGATCTCTGTCATCATAAATTCATCTATAGCTAGCCTACCTGCAGTATCTACTATAACCAAATTAAATCCTTTTGATTTAGCATATTTAATACCAGCTTTTGCAATAGAAACTGGATCCTTATTTTCATCTTCGCTATATACCTCAACATCTAAATCTTTTCCAAGTACATGTAATTGTTCAATAGCAGCAGGCCTGTATACATCACAAGCAACCATAAGAGGTTTCATGCTATTTGTCTTTCTTAAAAAATTAGCAAGTTTAGCTGAAAATGTTGTCTTACCAGATCCTTGTAGCCCTGACATTAATACAATAGAAGGCTTTCCAGTTAGATCAATTTCAGAAGAATCACCGCCCATTAGCTGGGTTAATTCATCCTTGACTATTTTAATCATTATTTGACCAGGCTTCAATGAAGTTAATACATCTTGTCCTAAGGCCTTTTGCTTAACTGTTTCAGTAAAATCTTTTGCTGTTTTATAATTTACATCTGCATCTAAAAGAGCGCGACGCACTTCTTTTAGGGTCTCGGCAATATTAATCTCTGTAATTCTACCATGGCCTTTTAAAAGTTGAAAGGCTTTATCTAACTTATCACTAAGACTATCAAACATATGATAACTATTTTATTAAAAGTCAAATTTAAAAAAAGTAGCTGTTCTTTCTAAATAAAAACTACATTCTATCAACTACACCAATTCCAAGTATTCCCAATGCATTTTTAATTGTATATCCAACAGATCTACACAGATCTACTCTAAAATTTTTCTTATCTATTAATGCAGATTTTAAAATAGGTAAACTTTGATAAAAAGAATTAAATATTCTAACTAAGTCATAAAGATAATTTGCTATAAGACCAGGGTTATGACTTGTTGCAGAATTTTGAATTATCGATGGAAAAAGCTCCAATTGTTTGATAAGTTCTTTCTCATTATCTTCCAAAGGTTGTTGATATTTTTCTTTTGAAGGTTTAAAATTTATACCCCTAATTATAGACTGAATTCTAGCATAAGAATATTGAATAAATGAAGCCGTATTGCCTTGAAAATCAACAGACTCTTTAGGATCAAATAAAATTCTCTTTTTGGGATCAACTTTGAGAATAAAATATTTTAAAGCTCCTAACCCAATGGTTTCATAAACCTCTTGTTTTTGATTTTTATCATACCCGTCTAATTTTCCTAATTGCTTAGAAATATTTTTTGCTGTTTCACTCATCTCTTCTAACAAGTCATCTGCATCAACTACTACTCCTTCTCTACTCTTCATTTTTCCAGTAGGAAGATCAACCATTCCATAGCTTAAATGGAATAAATTTTCTGCCCAAGAAAAACCTAATTTTTTTAGTATCAAAAACAAGACTTTAAAGTGATAATCTTGTTCATTTCCAACAGTGTATACCATGGAATTAATATCAGGGTGATCTTTTACTCTTTGCACGGCTGTACCAATATCTTGCGTCATATAAACAGCTGTCCCATCAGCTCTTAAAACAATTTTTTCGTCCAATCCTTCACTAGTTAAATCACACCAAATGGAACCATCATCCTTTTTGTAAAAAACTTCTTTTTCTAGACCTGTTTTTATAAATTCCTTACCTAGGAGATAGGTTTGACTCTCATAATAATAAGAATCAAAATCAACACCAAGTCTTTTATATGTAACATCAAATCCATCATAAACCCATTGATTCATTTTTTTCCAAAGACTCACTACTTCTTTATCTCCAGATTCCCATTTTAGTAACATATCTTTTGCTTCTAATAATATTGGAGCTTGTTGTTTTGCATCATCATCAGCTTTTCCTTGCTTGATTAAATCTTGTACTTGTTCCTGATAAACTTGATCATATTTAACATAATAGTTTCCAACTAATTTGTCTCCTTTTAGGCCAGATAATTCAGGTGTTTCCCCATTTCCATAGGCTAGCCATGAGACCATACTTTTACAAATATGAATGCCTCTATCATTGATGATTTGAGTTTTATAAACTTTTTTTCCTGACGCCTTTAATATTTCTGAAACACTATAGCCGAGTAGATTATTTCTAATATGTCCTAAATGTAAAGGCTTATTCGTGTTTGGAGAAGAATACTCAACCATAACTGCATCATTAGTAGTTGGAAGAATGAAGCCATATTTTTCATTAGATTTTATTGACTCAAAAAAATCTAAATAATAATCATCAGAAATTACAAGATTAAGAAAACCTGAAACAACATTGTATTTAACTACACAGTCCTTTTTTTCAAGAGAACTTCCAAGTTTTTCTGCAATATCTTTAGGGGTTTGTTTTAAAAGTTTAACAAAAGGGAAAATAACAATAGTTATATCTCCTTCAAACTCTTTTTTTGTAGGCTGAAATTCAATATTTTCAACTCTAACATTAAAAAGTTTATCAAAAGCATCAATTACATTTTTTGAGAGTATCTTTTGAAGTTGCATGTTGAATTATAATGTATAAATATAGTGCTTAATAATCTTATTTTGAAATTGGAAGAAAGACTTCAGCTATCATACATCTTACACTTCCCCCTTCACACCTTTCAATAGTAGGGATTGGGCTAGATAAAAGTTTACAATGCTTTTGTATTTTATCAACCTGCTCTTTATTTAATGCTTTATGTGCTGATTCACTCATCACTAGTATAGGATTTCCACTAGAATCTTTAAGTTGTAGCATATTTCCTGAAAAATTCTCTAGTTGATTTTCACTAATTTCAATTATTTCTTTTTCATTTTCAATTAAATGATTTGTTAGATTTTTTCTTTGAGTTCCATCATCAATTGAATCAAGACAAACAATTACAAATGTTTCAGCTACACACATCATAACATTGGTATGATAGATAGCTAGTCTTTGACCTTCAACGTTTTGAAACGAATTAAAAATTACAGGAGTATATTGAAAATCTTCACAAAATTCAATTAGTAAATCCTCTGAAGATCTTTCCGATATAGAACAATAAGCTTTTCTGTTAACTCTATCTAAAACTATACTTCCAGTACCTTCTAAAAATAGATTTTCATCCTCTGCAGAAGTATAATCAACAACGTTTTTGATATTAAATCCCTTGTTTTCAACAAAACTAAAAACATCTTCTCTTCTCTCTAATCTTCTGTTAATTGCAAACATAGGATATATAACTACATCTCCGTTTGAATGAAATGATATCCAATTATTTGGAAAAATAGCAGATGGTGTTTCATGTTTCAAATCATCATCAAAAACTAGTACATTAATTCCATTGGATTTTAATTCTTTAACTAATAAATCAAATTCTTTTTGTGCATTTTCATTAACTGACTCTAATGCAAGCCCCTTTTTTTGATAATAATTATTACTAGCCGTTTGATCATTGTAATTAAAATTAGCTGGTCTAATCATCAATATGCTATTTGTTATCTGCTGCATGTTTAATTTTCTCTAATTAATGGTAAAGTTGAACATCTTAAAAGACCGCCTTGTTTTGATGCTTCAGAGTATTTTATTTTCTCAACAATAAAATTATTTTTTTCAAGCCAAGTATTTAATCGGATGAAAGATCTATCACTTACAACAATATTCTGGTCAATAGAAAAAATATTACAGTGCATATCACACATCTCTTCTTTGCTTATTTCAAATATATTCTCTGCTCCAAATAAATCAACAATCCATTTGTATTGATTTCGATCTAAAAATACTTCAGGACATGCAATTGCTTTATTCTTTCCTACTGGCTGCAAACAACAATCCAAATGCAGTGCATTGTTTCTCGGATCATCATTAGATTTTAGGAGTTCAAAAGGTATAATTGTTTTATTTGGAAATAAATTTTTTATAGCATTTACTGCTTGATTATTAGTTCTCGCTGTTATATAGTTTGAAAAGTCACTTGCTGAATAGGTTCCAATAAAAATATAATTCCCCCACAGCATTACATCTCCTCCCTCTACATGGCACGTTTCAGGCAAATGAATTATATTCTGATTATCAATTTGACTAAAAATATGTTCTATTCCATGAATTTCGTTTTCTCTTTCTTTTACAACATTGGCAAAAACAAATTTATTGTCTATTACAAAAGCAATATCTCTAGAAAAAATTTGATTATAATTTTCAATTTTTTTAGGCCTATACACGACTACATCATGTTTTTTTAATACTTGAAAAAACTCTTGTAATTCCTGAGTTAGATCTTCTTCAATTGGATATGTATTATTTAATATATGCTCCCTACTTTTAGGATCAATACAATCTTCTAATTTTGGTGCAGGGCCTAAACTTACAGCTGTGCCTAATACAACTGCCTTTAGTTTTGAAGTCTCATTGACTACATTGAGGTTTAACATTCAATAAAGATACAAAGAAAGTGTGATTGAAAAGGATATATTATCTCTTAGAAATTGATTTGAATTTTCTTAATGTACTTCCAGTATATAATTGTCTAGGACGTCCAATTGGTTCATTCATTAATCTCATCTCTCGCCATTGAGCAATCCATCCTGGTAATCTTCCTAAAGCAAACATTACCGTATACATATCAGAAGGAATTCCCATAGCTCTATATATTACTCCAGAATAAAAATCAACATTTGGATATAATTTTCTGTCAACAAAGTATTTGTCTTTTAAGGCTTTTTCTTCCAGTGCTTTTGCAATTTCTAGGACAGGGTCATCAATGCCAAGTGTCTCTAAGACATTATGTGCTGCTTCCTTAATTATTTTTGCTCTTGGGTCATAATTCTTGTAGACTCTATGTCCAAAGCCCATAAGCCTAAATGGATCTTCCTTATCCTTAGCTTTATTGATATACTTTTGGGTATCGCCACCATCTTCTTTAATTGCATTAAACATTTCTAAAACAGCTTGATTAGCTCCTCCATGTAAAGGGCCCCAAAGAGCAGAAATCCCCGCAGATATTGAAGCAAATAATCCGGTTTGCGCAGATCCTACAATTCTAACAGTTGAAGTAGAGCAATTCTGCTCATGATCTGCATGTAAAATTAGAAGTTTGTTTAATACATCAACTAAAACGGTGTTTTGGACGTAGTCTTCGTTAGGTCTTTTAAACATCATTTGTAAAATATTCTCAACATAGTCTAAATTCCTTGTTTTACTAGAATATTCTAGTGGAAATCCATTCTTTTTTCTAAATGTCCAAGATATAAGAACAGGTATCTTACCCATTAATTTAACAATAGTGTTGTACATTTCTTCCTTGCTTCTGGCATAATCCAAGGAAATATCATCAGGATTAAAAGCAGTTAATGCACTTGTTAAACTTGACAAAACACCCATTGGATGTGCAGCTCCGGGAAATGCATCAATGATTTTCTTTATATCATCAGCTACGATACTTTGTTCAACTATATCATTATGAAATTTTTCTAGCTCATCTTTATCAGGTAGCTCACCAAAAATTAATAAATACGAAACCTCCAGAAATGAAGCCTTGCTAGCTAATTCTTCAATAGAATAACCTCTATAGCGTAGAATACCTTTTTCACCATCTAAATAGGTAATTTTACTCTCACATGAAGCTGTATTTTTAAAACCTCTATCAATGGTTGTAATTCCATTAGATTGACCTCTAAGCTTACTTATTTCAATACATAGTTCACCCTCTGAACTCTTCAGTAAGGGTAGATCATAACTACCACCATTAACGTTTAATGTTGCTTTTTCTGACACTGTTAAAAAATAATGAAAATTTCACAAAAATTCTGTGCAAATTTACAAAATTTCTCTCGAATATTAAAGGATATTCAAGGTTGATTTTTAGATATTTATAATTTAAAGGCTTTCATTTGTGGATATACTGCTTTATCAGAGAGTTCTTCCTCTATCCTAAGCAATTGATTATACTTAGACATTCTATCACTTCTCGATGCAGATCCTGTTTTTATTTGACCCGTAGACAGCGCTACAGAAAGATCAGCAATTGTAGTATCTTCAGTCTCACCTGATCTATGAGACATAACTGTAGTATAGCCAGCATTATGTGCCATTGATACAGCATCAATGGTTTCAGAAAGAGTGCCAATTTGATTTACTTTAATCAAAATAGAGTTTCCTATAGATTCATTTATTCCCCTAGATAAACGCTCAACGTTTGTGACAAATAAGTCATCACCTACTAATTGTACTTTACTGCCTATCTTTTCTGTTAAATATTTCCATCCTTCCCAATCATTTTCAGCCATTCCATCCTCAATTGAAATAATAGGATATTTATCTGCCAAATCTGAAAGATAATCTGCTTGTTCCTTACCATCTCTAACTTCTCCAGCTTTCCCTTCAAATTTAGTGTAATCATATTTTCCATTTTCATAGAATTCTGAGGATGCACAATCCAATGCAATCATAACATCCTTGCCAAAACTATATCCAGCATTTGTAACTGCTTTTTTTATGGTTTCAAGAGCGTCTTCAGTTCCATCTAATTTTGGAGCAAACCCACCTTCATCCCCTACACTTGTAGTTAAATTTCTACTAGTTAAAACTTTTTTTAATGAATGAAAAATTTCAGTTCCCATTTGCATTGCATGTGAAAAGCTCTTAGCAAGAACAGGAATTATCATAAATTCTTGAAATGCAATAGGAGCATCACTGTGAGATCCGCCATTTATAATATTCATCATTGGAACAGGCAATGTGTTTGCGGTATCTCCTCCCAAATATGCATATAAAGACATGTTCTTTTCTTTTGCTGCTGCCTTAGCTACTGCAAGGGATACTCCAAGAATAGCATTAGCTCCAAGTACTGACTTATTTTCTGACCCATCTAAGTCAATCATTGTATTATCAATTATTCGCTGATCAAAAACAGATTTACCAACAAGTTCTTTTGCTATAATATCATTTACATTACTAACAGCTATAAGAACTCCCTTACCACAATAATCTTCTCCTGCATCTCTTAATTCTACGGCTTCATGCTGACCTGTAGAAGCTCCTGAAGGAACTGCGGCTCTTCCTACTATTTCATTTTTTGTAATGACATCTACCTCTACAGTAGGATTACCTCTCGAATCAAAAATTTGTCTTGCAATTATTTTTTTAATGACAGACACTACGTTCCCTTTTTAGATTTTGTAATATTCTCTATAAAGGTATCAAAAAGATAAGAAGCATCATGAGGGCCTGGACTTGCTTCTGGATGGTACTGAACTGAAAAACAGTTTTTATTTTTCATAGAAATTCCTGCAATGGTATTATCATTCAAATGGACATGAGTAATTTCAATATCTTTACTTTCTTCTGCTTCTTTTCTATCAACAGCAAAACCATGATTTTGAGATGTTATCTCACCTTTGCCTGTAACTAAATTTTTAACAGGATGATTGATCCCTCGATGACCATTATGCATTTTATAAGTAGATATTCCGTTTGCTAAAGCAATTATCTGATGACCTAAACAAATTCCAAAAAGTGGCATATTTCTATCAATAATCTCTTTTGCTACATTTTGAGCATTTATCAAAGGTTTTGGGTCTCCAGGACCATTGGATAAAAAATATCCATCTGGATTCCATGCTGACATATCTTCAAATGAGCTATCATAAGGAAATACCTTAATATAACAATCTCTATTTGATAGATTTCTTAAGATATTTTTCTTTATTCCTAAATCTAGGGCAGCAATTTTATACTTTGAATTCTTATTGCCAAAAAAATAAGGTTCTTTTGCAGATACAGCAGAAGCAAGTTCTAAGCCATCCATGTTTGGGGTTTTACTAAGCTGATTTTTTAATTTTGCAATTGATTCAACCTCCGTTGAAATTACAGCATTCATAGCTCCATTATCTCTAATATAAGACACTAAAGCCCTTGTATCCACATTTGAAATAGCAAACAAATTGTTCTTTATAAAAAAGTTTTCTAGAGAATTATCTGCAGAATATCTAGAATAATCATAATTAAAATTTTTACAAATTAATCCTGCAATTTTTATACTATCAGATTCAATTTCATCATTCTTAATCCCATAATTTCCTATATGTGCATTTGTTGCAACCATTAACTGGCCATAATAAGAAGGATCAGTAAATATTTCTTGATATCCTGTCATTCCAGTATTAAAACAAACTTCTCCAAAAGCTGAACCATCTTTTCCAATAGCCTTTCCATAAAAAATTGTTCCGTCAGCTAAAAGTATTATTGCTTTTTTTCTTGCTTTATATTGCATTTGGAATTTGAATTAAACAAAAATAATTTATAAAAGTTAAAATCATAAATTTTTCCAAAAAAAAAGGAGTAAAAATTTACTCCCGTTTTAAAAATTGTTAAAGATTAAATACATAATCCAAAATCTGGACGACATCTTTCTCTCTTTTATATGATAGATTCTTATTACTCATATAAGATTCTAGTCTTGAAATAACATTTTTATCATTATCTAATAAATTATAAATAGATCTTTTTCTAAGCTTAAAAGGTTTTATACTATTCTTTTGCTTAATAAAATAAGATGAAAACTTTGCATATTTATCATTAGACCTATTTACCATTGGATTTCCAGAACTAGAAACAACCTTAATAGAAAAGCCTTTCATAATTGAAAATTTATTGCTTTGATAAATAATTTCATAAACTCTATTGTCATCATTATAATAATAATTCTTATAAATTTTATCATTTATAACTATATGCCTAATATTATTGAAATTGAATGAAAAAATTGAATCTGAATCTGTTAGTTTTGCTTCAAAAGCATTCCTATTAATATTTAAATTAATATTTCTAACAAGAAATTTTTCATTGCTAAGAGTATGAATTTCTGCGCTATTATTCCATTCATCAAATAAATAAACCGATCCAAGAACAATATTTCTTGTATTATAAAAAAATGAACTTCCAAAATTGGTATCGTTACCGCCCATAGACAGTCCAGCATTAAAATTAGTTTGGGTATAAACTGATCCAGAAAGTAATAAAGACAATACAACTAATATATTTTTCATAATTGTTTAATTTTTAAATTGTACGAAATCTTCTTCTTTGATTCCATTTAATCATTTTAGTTTCTCCAAGAATATTTAATCTAGAAACTTTTATATTAAATATATTTCTAGTTTCATTTAGTTGGGTGTTTCCGTTTTTTATTTCCATGTTTTATTTTTTAGCATTTTTTTTATCTTCTTTTTTATCATCCTTAGCAGGTGATTCTTCTTCAGCAGGAGCTTCTTCAACAGGAGCTTCTTCAGCAGGTGCCTCTTCTTCAACAGGAGCCTCTTCAACAGGAGCTTCTTCAGCAGATGCTTCTTCAGCAGGTGCCTCTTCAACAGGAGCTTCTTCAGCAGGAGCTTCTTCAGCAGGTGCTTCTTCAGCAGGTGCTTCTATTGGAGTTACTACTTCTTCAACTTGATCTTTTACTTGATCATCAGATTTTTTTGAACCACGTCTACTTCTTCTAGTAGATGGTTTTTTCTTTTTTGGTACATATGAATCATTGTAATCAACTAATTCAATCATTGCCATTTCAGCATTATCACCAAGACGATTGCCTAGTCTAATTATTCTTGTATATCCGCCAGGTCTATCACCAACTTTAGCAGAAACATTACGAAACAATTCAGCAAGAGCGGCCTTTTGTTTAATTCTTGAAAATACAATTCTTCTATTATGAGTAGTATCGGATTTAGATTTCGTAATTATTGGCTCAATAAATTGTTTTAAAGCCTTAGCTTTTGCCAGTGTTGTGTTTATCCTTTTGTGTTCAATCAATGAACAAGCCATATTAGCTAACATTGAGGCTCTATGCCCTTTTTTTCTTCCTAAATGATTAAACTTTTTACCATGTCTCATAATACCTTTTTTTATAAATTATAGTCTATTCCTTTTCGAGTTTATATTTAGATAGATCCATTCCAAAACTTAAACCTTTAACCATAACAAGTTCTTCTAGTTCAGTTAAAGACTTTTTACCAAAATTTCTAAATTTCATTAAATCATTCTTATTAAATGATACCAAATCTCCTAGTGTGTCAACTTCAGCAGCTTTTAAACAATTTAATGCACGAACTGAAAGATCCATGTCAATTAGTTTAGTTTTTAACAATTGACGCATATGTAAAGACTCTTCATCATAAGTTTCAGTTTTTGCTATCTCATCTGCTTCAAGGGTTATTCTTTCATCAGAGAACAACATAAAATGATGGATTAGTATTCTAGCTGCATCAGTTAATGCATCTTGAGGATTAATTGATCCATCTGTATTTATATCAAAGACTAATTTCTCATAATCTGTCTTTTGTTCTACCCTAAAATCTTCAACATGATATTTAACATTTTTTATTGGAGTGAAAATTGAATCCATAAAAATTGTACCTAATTGAGCTGAAGAATTCTTGTTTTCTTCAGATGTTACATATCCTCTACCTTTATCTATTGTAATCTCCATATGGATTTTTACTTTAGGGTCTATATTGCAGATAACATGATCAGAATTTAAAATCTGGAATCCAGAAATAAATTTTTGAAAATCTCCTGCAGTTACCTTATTCTGACCAGAAATTGAAATAGAAACTAGTTCATTATCAACCTCATCAATCTGACGTTTAAAACGTATTTGTTTTAAGTTTAAAACTATTTCTGTAACATCTTCTACTACACCAGGAATTGTCGTGAATTCATGATCTAATCCTTCAATTTTTACAGAAGTAATTGCAAAACCTTCTAGAGAAGAAAGTAATACTCTTCTTAATGCATTACCAACTGTTAATCCATATCCAGGCTCTAATGGTCTGAATTCGAATCTTCCCTGATAGTCAGATGATTCTATCAAGATAACTTTGTCTGGTTTTTGAAAATTTAATATTGCCATAATTTATAATATATAAGTTTGTTATTTAGAATATAATTCTACAATGTATTGTTCATTTATTTTTTCTGGAATCTGAATTCTTTCAGGAATAGAAACAAATGTTCCTTGCATTAGTTCATCATTCCATGTTATCCATTCATATACGTTTGATGAGTTAGTCAATGATCCAGTAATTGATTCTACAGATTTAGATTTTTCTCTTACTGCAACTATATCTCCAGGTTTTAAGTTATATGATGAAATATTCACTATACCTCCATTAACAGTTATGTGTCTATGAGAAACTAATTGTCTAGCTCCTCTTCTTGAATTTGAAAGTCCCATTCTATAAACTACATTATCTAATCTAGACTCACACAACTGTAATAATACTTCACCAGTAATTCCAGTTGACGCAGTTGCTTTTTTAAACATATTTCTAAACTGCCTTTCTAAAATACCATAAGTATATTTAGCTTTTTGTTTTTCCATTAATTGAATAGCATACTCAGACTTCTTTCCTCTTCTTCTATTGTTGCCATGCTGGCCTGGAGGATAATTTCTCTTTTCAAAAGATTTATCATCTCCGAAAATTGGTTCGCCAAATTTTCTAGCTATTTTTGTTTTTGGACCAGTATATCTTGCCATAATTTATTTTTTTTTAGAGTGGTTATGAATTAAGGTCTTTTATCCTTCGAAAACCATTATCCTCTAGTTATACTTATTAATTTATATCTATACTCTTCTTCGTTTTGGAGGTCTACATCCATTGTGCGGAGTTGGTGTTACATCCACTATTTCCATAACCTCAATACCTCCATTATGGATCGATCTAATAGCAGATTCTCTACCATTACCTGGACCCTTGACGAAAACTTTAACCTTTCTTAATCCTGCTTCTTTTGCTACTGTAATAGCGTCTTCTGCAGCCATTTGAGCAGCATATGGAGTGTTTTTCTTAGTTCCTCTAAAGCCCATTTTACCGGCAGATGACCATGCAATAACATCTCCTTTTTTATTAGTTAGAGATATTATGATATTATTAAAAGATGCCGTTATATGTGCTTCTCCTATTGCTTCAACTATTACTTTTCTTTTAGATCCTTTTGCCATAATACTATACTATTTAGTTACCATTTTCTTGTTAGCAACTGTTTTTCTTTTACCTTTTCTAGTTCTAGAATTATTTTTTGTTTTTTGTCCTCTAAGAGGTAAACCTGTTCTATGTCTAATTCCTCTATAACATCCAATATCCATCAACCTTTTTACATTTAGTTGATTCTCTGATCTTAATTCTCCTTCTATTGTATAAGTTCCAACCGCTTCACGAATTTTACTTATGTCTGAATCAGACCAATCAGAAACTTTTTTTCCTTCATCTACTTTTGCAGCAGACAGGATTTTCTTTGCCCTACTTCTACCTATTCCGAAGATATAGGTTAATGATATAACTCCTCTTTTATTTTTTGGTATATCTATACCCGCTATTCTTGCCATAACTAACCTTGTCTTTGTTTAAATCTTGGATTCTTTTTGTTAATAACATAAAGTGTCCCTTTTCTTCGTACAATTTTACAATCTGCACTTCTTTTTTTTACTGAAGCTCTTACTTTCATCTTATTAAAATCTATAAGTTATACGAGCCTTTGTTAAATCATAAGGACTCATTTCTAATTTTACTTTATCTCC
>JAAZXZ010000030.1 GCA_014239895.1 Flavobacteriaceae bacterium | reverse complement strand
TTAATTTTAATTTTAAATATTGTTTCATGATGCATGAGATATTTAAAATTCTGCATTCTGCGGTGTTCTAGGGAAGGGTATGACATCCCTTATATTAGACATCCCAGTTGCAAACATGACTAGCCTTTCAAATCCTAATCCAAAACCTGAATGTATAGCAGTACCAAATTTTCTAAGATCATTATACCACCATAATTCTTTTTCATCAATACCAATCTCTCTCATTCTTTTCTTAAGGACATTAGCTCTTTCTTCTCTCTGTGATCCCCCAACAATTTCCCCTATTCCGGGGAAAAGAATATCCATTGCTCTTACCGTTTTATCATCATCATTTAGTCTCATATAAAATGATTTTATGCTAGCAGGATAATTATATATTATAACAGGGCACTTAAAGTGTTTTTCAACTAGGAATTTTTCGTGTTCACTTTGTAAATCACAGCCCCAATCTTTAATTATATATTCAAATTTCTTTTTTCGGTTTGGCTTAGAATCTCTTAAAATATCAATCGCCTCACTGTAAGTAATACGTTTAAATTTATTCTTTATAACAAAATTAATTTTTTCAATTAAACTCATTTCGCTTCTATCTTTTTCAGGCTTTCTTTTTTCTTCATCTATAAGCCTTGATTCTAAGAATTTTAATTCACTCCTATTATTATTAGTAATATCTTCTAATATATATTTTAGAAAATTTTCAGCTAAATCCATATTGCCATTTATATCTATAAAGGCAGCTTCAGGTTCTATCATCCAAAACTCAGAAAGATGTCTTGATGTATTAGAATTTTCAGCTCTAAATGTAGGACCAAAAGTATACACTTTCCCTAGAGACATCGCATATGCTTCTGCCTCTAGTTGCCCAGAAACAGTTAGTTTAGTTTCTTTCCCAAAAAAATCTTTTTTAAAATCAACATTTTTGCTCGAATTTAATTCAGGATTTTTTGGGTTTAAGGTCGTAACTCTAAATTGTTCTCCAGCTCCTTCAGCATCGCTACCAGTTATAATAGGAGTATGAACATAGTAAAACCCTTTTTCATTAAAAAATTTATGAATTGCAAATGACAAGGAAGACCTTAATCTCATTATTGCATTAAATGTAGACGTTCTTGTCCTTAAATGAGCGTTTTCTCTTAGAAATTCAAAAGAGTGTTTCTTTGGTTGAATAGGGTATTGATCTGGATTTGATTCTCCTAGAATATTAATTTTATTCACTTGAATTTCTATAGCCTGTTTTGCCCCTGTACTTTCAACAATTTTTCCAGATATTTTAACAGAACTCCCAGTTGTGATTTTTTTAAGGATATTATCATCCGTATTTTCAAAATCAATTACACATTGAATATTCTCAAGGCATGACCCATCATTAAGTGCAATAAATCTATTAGCTCTAAATGTTTTCACCCAACCACAAACTTCTATTGTTTGGTTTTTCTTTAATTCATTTAATATTTTGAGAACAGTAGTATTACTCATTAATTATAATTTAATTCAAAGATATGGTTTTGCTAGAAATTAATTCAATAATTCATCTTCATCTGTAAGAATTTGAATTTTAGGCTCTTTTAATACCTTTTCATTTGCTATACTCCTTTCTAATGAAAGAAGTAATGAAGGTAGCAGTAAAAGATTTGAAAGCATTGCTAGTAAGAGTGTAGCAGAAACTAATGCACCAAGGGCAACAGTACCGCCAAAATTTGATACTATAAAAACTGAAAAACCAAAGAAAAGAACTACTGAAGTATAGAACATGCTTATACCGGTTTCTTTTATAGCATTGTAGACAGATTTTTTTATCTGCCATTTATTATCTTGAAGTTCCTGTCTATATTTGGCCAGGAAGTGAATTGTATCATCAACAGAAATACCAAAAGCAATACTAAAAATGAGGATTGTAGATGGCTTTATAGGAATACCAATAAAGCCCATTAATCCAGCAGTAATCAAAAGAGGTAATAAATTAGGGACAAGAGATATAATAATCATTCTAAAATTTCTAAACATATAGGCCATAAATATTGAAATTAAAAGAATTGCTAATGAGAGTGAAAGAATAAGATTTTTAACTAAAAAATATGTCCCTTGCTGAAATAAGTATGCTTTCCCTGTCAAATACACTTCAAATCTATCTTTGGGCATAATTTTCGAAATTTCATAATCTAATTTTTCTTCTATCCTTTCCATTCTTTCAATCTTAATATCTTTCATAAAAGTTGTAATTCTGGTGTATTGTCCAGTGCTGTCAACAAAATTTTTAATTAGGTCAATACCATCTGTTCCTGAAGTTGAATTTTTTGCATAGGAAAGAATGAAGCTATTTTCTTGAGTCGTTGGCACTTGATAATATTTAGGATTACCATTATAATATGCTTGTTTAGAGTATTTTACTAGACTTACTACTGAGATAGGCCTTGATAATTCTGGAATCTCGGAAATAATATCTTCCAACACTTTCATTTTTTTTATTGTGGATAATTTAGTAACCGCTTTTTTTCTTTTTGTATCAATATAAATTTCAAGCGGCAGAATTCCATTGAATTCTTTTTCATAAAACATTACATCTTCAAAAAACTCTGTATTTCTAGGCATATCATCTATTAGACTTCCAGATATTTCTATTTTATAGATACCAATAATACTAACTGCCAGGAGCATTATCGCTATAGTATAAATTTCAATTTTTCTAAATTTTACTGTAGACGCCATCCAGTCAAAAAGTGAAATAACCCACTTTTTATTTAGGTGCTCTAAATGTTTAGAGTCTGGGATAGGCAAAAAACTATAAATTATGGGGATAACTAAAATACAGATTATAAAAATTGATAGTATGCTTAGTGAGGCCACAGTTCCAAATTCTTTTAATAATTGGCTGTTTGTAATAATAAATGTTGCAAATCCTGAGGCAGTTGTTACGTTTGTCATCAATGTCGCATTTCCAATCTTAGTTATTACTTTTTGTAATGAAAGGGATTTATCGCCGTGGGTATTAACTTCATGTTGATATTTTTTTATCAAATAAATACAATTTGGCATTCCTATAACAATAATTAATGGAGGAATTACTGCTGTTAATACAGTAAGCTCATACTCAAGGATTCCAATTATTCCTAAAGTCCACATTACTCCTATACATACTGTGCAGATAGAAATAGCAGTTGCCCTAATTGATCTAAAAAAGAAGAAGAAAATTAGAGAGGTAACAAAAATTGCGAGAAGGACAAACTCTCCAAGTTCAGCTTTAATAGTTTCTGAATATTTAGTTCTAACATAAGGCATTCCTGAGATTCTAACATCTATATTGTAAGCTTCTTCAAAAGCATTAACTCTAGGTAAAAGAACTTTATTTATAAATTCTTCTCGTTTAACGGTATTGACAATAGATGTTTTTAAATTGATTGCACTCCTAACAGCTTTTGTCTCAGTGTTAATTAAGAATTTATCATAAAAAGGAGATTTAAAGAAAAGCTCATCTTTTAGATTTTTCAGTTCAATATTAGAATTAATAGAATCTTCGATGAATGGCTCAATATAGAATTGTCTTTCATCTTTGTCTTTTAGTAATTTTTGTAGATCTCCAAATGCAATTACTGTTTCAACTTCAGGAAGTTCTTTAAAACTGTTAGAAAGTTTATTCCATGCATTTAAATTTTCCAGTGTAAATAATAAGCTATCTTTTACACCAATTACAATTAGATTTCCTTCTTCTCCAAATTTGCTTGTAAAAGAATTGTATTTTAAATTCTCTTCATGATTATCCGGCAAAAGGTTTGCTTCTGTATAGGTAAATCTAATTTTATGCCAGTGTGTGCTAAAAAAGTACGTAGCTAATATTAGAGAAATTATTATAAGTATTCTATTATTGAGAATAATTCTAGCAATTGATTCCCATAATCCACCTACATTTTTTTCTGACATTTTTTATAAATTATCTTTTATAAAGGTATTAATTAGTTCTGAAAATAGCTTAAAGAAAAAAAGAGTATTATAACGTCATTATTTCTTTTTGCTTTAGCTCAAAAATCTTATCTACTTTGTCTATATAATTGTTGGTTGTTTCTTGAATATCTAATTCAGAATTTTTTTTCAAATCTTCAGAGAAATCAGAATATTTTTTAATTTCATTATTTGCATCCTTCCTAGCATTTCTAATAGCAATTTTTGCTTCTTCAGTTTCTGTTTTTGCTTGTTTAGCTAATTCTGTTCTTCTTTCTTCAGTAAGAGCAGGGACATTAATAATTATATTCTCTCCATTATTCATTGGATTAAAACCAAGATTAGCTATTTCTATACCTTTTTCTACTTCAGGGAGTATTGATTTTTCCCATGGCTGAATAATAATTGTTCTACCATCAGGAGTATTTATATTTGCGACTTGAGACAAAGGGGTGTTAGTCCCATAATATTCGACTGTTACATTAGAAAGCATATTTGGATTAGCTTTTCCTGCTCGAATATTCATTAATTTTTTTTCTAAATGCGTTATTGCATTGGACATTGATTCTTTAGCTAAATCAAAGATTAGATCTAATTCTTCATTCATTTTATTAGTATTAAATATTTACAATAGTACCAACTTTTTCTCCAGAAATTGCCTTTAATAAATTATCCGATGAATTAATATCAAAGACAATTATAGGTAAATTATTTTCTTGACTAAGAGTAAAAGCAGTAGTGTCCATTATTTTTAGGCCTTTTTTTATAGCTTCACGAAATGTAATATTTTCAAATTTTATAGCATTTGAATTAATTTCAGGATCACAGTCATATATACCATCAACTTTAGTGCCTTTTAAAATTACATTTGCTTCAATTTCAATAGCTCTTAGAACAGCTGCTGAATCTGTTGTGAAATATGGATTTCCTGTGCCAGCTGAAAAAATTACTATTCGATTTTTTTCTAAGTGTCTAATAGCTTTTCTTTTTATATATGGTTCAGCTACTTGGTTAACATTTATTGCGCTTTGTAGTCTAGTAGGAACTTCAATATTTTCTAGTGTATTCTGAAGAGCTAAACCATTAATTATAGTAGCAAGCATCCCCATATAATCGCCTTGAACTCTATCAATTTTATGTTCTGTATTATTAAATCCTCTATAAATATTTCCTCCTCCAATTACAATTGCAACTTGAACACCTATATCGTGTATTTTTTTAATTTCATTGGCGTAGTGCAATAATTTCTTTGAATCAATACCTGATTTTTTATCTCCCATAAGGGCTTCTCCAGAAAGTTTTAGGAGGACTCTATTGTAGCTCATAATTAATAAATGTATACAAATATACTATACATTTTTTAATTGATAAAAACCCTTAAATTTAGAAAATTTTAGTACTGAAAACTAGCCAATTGAAATCCTTTCATAGGAGGTTACAGTTAGATTTTTATCGAAGGATGAAAGATAATTGGAAATACTGATTTTGGTATCTTTTATAAATGCCTGATTTAATAAAGTATTATCTTTAAAGAATCGTTTTAGCTTCCCTTTGGCAATATTATCTAACATAGATTCTGGCTTACCTTCAGCTCGCAATTGATCTTTAGCAATTTCAATTTCTTTTTCTATTACATCTGATTTTACACTTGATTCATCCAGAGCAATAGGGTTCATAGCTGCAACTTGCATAGCAATATCTTTTGATATATTAACCATGTGAGGGAGCAAGCTATCGTTTGTCTTGGACAACCCAACAATGGTTGCAATTTTATTCCCAGCATGTATATATGAACCAATATATGGTGCAGTAATTTTAACAAACTTGTTAATTTGAATTTTTTCTCCAATAACTCCAGTTTGTTCTAAAAGTTTTTCCTCAACAGTCATTCTATCAATTGAGGCTTTCAATAGATCTTCTTTAGAATCACAATCAAGCGCTATACTTGCTAGTTTATATGCTAGATTAACAAAATCAGTATTTTTGCCGACAAAATCAGTTTCACATGCTAATACAATTGCTACACCAACAGTTTTTTCTTGATTAGTCATTGCTATTGATGCTCCTTCATGGGAGTCTCTGTCAGCTCTTTTTGCAGCTACTTTTTGACCCTTTTTTCTTAAAATTTCTATTGCTTTATCCAAATCTCCATTAGCTTCTACCAATGCATTTTTACAATCCATCATACCAGCTCCTGTTGATTTTCGTAGGTTATTTACTTCTGATGCAGAAATTTTTATCATTCCACTGATTATTTATTGTCTTCTTTTTTAGTTTCCTCAGCTACTACTTTTTCCTTAGCTGTTGCTTTTTCCTTTTCCTCAGCTACTACTTTTTCCTTAGCTGCTGCTTTTTCCTTTTCCTCAGCTACTGCTTTTTCCTTTTCCTCAGCTGCTACTTTTTTAGCTTCTGCTGCTGCTGCTGCTTCAGCTTCCTCAGCTGCTTTTTCTGATTTTCTTTCTTCTAGACCAGTCTGGATAGAATCAGAAATATATTCTAGAATTTTAGAGATTGATTTAGAAGCATCATCATTGGAGGGGACAATATATTGAATTCCTCTTGGATCAGAGTTTGTATCAACCATTGCAAAAATAGGAATATTTAATTTTTGAGCTTCTTTAATAGCAATATTTTCTCTTACAACATCAACTACAAAAATAGCACCAGGGAGCCTAGTCATATTGGCTATTGAACCTAAATTTTTTTCTAACTTTTCTCTAAGCCTTCCTACTTGTAATTTTTCTTTTTTTGATAACGTATTGAATGTCCCATCTTCTTTCATTCTATCGATAGAACTCATTTTCTTAACCGCCTTTCTAATCGTAATAAAATTAGTAAGCATACCTCCAGGCCATCTTTCGGTTATATAAGGCATGTTAACTTTCTTCGCAGCTTCAGAAACTATATTTTTAGCCTGTTTCTTTGTTGCAACAAATAAAATTTTTCGCCCTGATATTGCAATTTTTTTTAGTGCTTCAGAAGCCTCCTCTAGTTTGCTTATTGTTTTATATAAATTGATTATATGGATCCCATTTCTTTCCATATATATAAATGGAGCCATATTAGGGTTCCATTTTCTGGTAAGATGTCCAAAATGAACACCTGCCTTAATTAAATCTTTTACTTCTATTTTTCCCATTTTGAATTAGTTTACGTTCTTAATTATAGCAATATCTAAGTGGTATAAATAAATTAAGCCTTAGGTATTTAGATGCTAAACTAAATTTTTGATTTATTACATATATTATAATATTATCGTTTTGAGAATTGGAATTTTTTCCTTGCCTTTTTCTGACCAAATTTTTTCCTTTCAACCATTCTAGGATCTCTAGTTAATAATCCTTCAGGTTTTAATACTTCTCTATTTTTTTCATCAAGTTCACACAATGCTCTTGAGAGAGCTAATCTAATGGCTTCAGCTTGTCCAGTTGCTCCTCCACCATAAACATTTACGCTAGTATCAAATTTTTTTTCGTTTTTAGTCAGAGTAAAAGGTTGATTAATTTTATATTGAAGAGATAGAGTTGGAAAATAAATTTGATAATCTTTTTTATTTACCACAATACTTCCTTTGCCTTTTTTTAAATAAACTCTAGCAACTGCAGTTTTTCTTCGACCAATTTTATGAATTACATTTTCCATCTAATTAACGTCATTTAAATTAATTGAAACTGGTTTTTGAGCCTCTTGATTGTGATTGGTGTCATTATAGACATGTAGGTTGCGAAATAATGTAGCTCCTAATTTATTTTTTGGCAACATTCCTTTTACTGATTTCTCAATAATTGTGCTGGGATTTTTTTCAAATAATTGATTTGCAGTAAGAGTCCTTTGTCCGCCAGGATAACCTGTATATCGAATATAGGTCTTATCTTCCCACTTTTTCCCAGTCAAATTTACTTTTGAGGCATTTACAACAACAACATTATCTCCACAATCTACATGAGGAGTGAAGTTTGGCTTGTGTTTTCCCCTTAAAAGAATAGCTACTTTAGAAGCAAGTCTCCCTAGAGTTTGACCTTCAGCATCAACTAAAACCCACAGTTTATCTGCTGTAGATTTATTAGCTGCAATTGTTTTATAACTTAATGTATCCATCTATAGTTTTTAAGTTAAAATAATCTTTATCTCAAAAGTGGATGCAAATCTACAATTATATATCATATTACCAAACAGATAATCAAAATTATTTTCAGGGAATCCTATCAATAGATTTTTGTCGAAATAGACATAATTAATGAGCTTCTAGCCAATTTTCTCCATAATCAATATCTACTATTAGAGGAACTTTAAGAATGAATGCATTTTCCATTTCATCTTTAACTAATGTAATTACATCATTTAATTCAGGCTTAAATACATCAAAAACCAATTCATCATGTACTTGTAGAAGCATTTTACTTTGGAATTTTCTCTTGATAAGCTTTGATTGAATATTAATCATAGAAATTTTTATTATATCTGCTGCACTTCCCTGAATGGGAGCATTAATTGCATTCCTTTCTGCACCTCCTCTGACTATAGAATTCCTTGAGTTAATATCTTTTAAGTACCTCCTTCTTCCAAGCAATGTTTCTACATATCCTTTTTCTCTGGCAAATGAAATTTGAGAGGCAATATATTTCTTCAATTTAGGATACTTATTATAATATGTTTCAATTAGCTCTTTAGCCTCTTTTCTTGATAAATTGGTCTGATTACTTAGTCCAAAAGCTGACACTCCGTATATAATTCCAAAATTTACAGTTTTTGCATTGGTCCTTTGCATGCTAGTAACATTTTTAATTTTTGTATTAAAAACCAAGGCTGCTGTAGACGAATGAATATCCTCATTATTTTCAAAAGCATTAATCATATTTCCCTCTTCACTTAATGCTGCTATTATTCTTAATTCAATTTGGGAATAATCTGCTGATAAAATAACAAAATCTTTATTCCGAGGGATAAATGCTTTTCTGATCTCTTTACCTCTTTCTGTTCTTATTGGTATATTTTGCAGGTTTGGATTTATGCTGCTTAATCTACCAGTTGCAGCAACAGTTTGTAAATATTCAGTATGAATTTTACCAGTATTTTTGGATATTTGATTAGGTAAAGCTTTTATATAAGTATTTTGAAGTTTAGTAAGACTTCTATATTCTAAAATAGTCTTTACAAAATCATTCTCTTTTGCTAAGTAGGATAAAATTTCTTCAGAGGTTGAGTATTGTCCTGTTTTTGTTTTTTTTGGATTAGCAGCTATTTTCATTTTATCAAATAAAATTTCTCCTAATTGCTTTGGAGAAGATATATTGAATTCTTCTTTTGACTCAGCATATATAATATTTTTTGTCTTTTCAATCTCCTGATCAGTAGATTTTGATAATTTATTTAAATATGCAACATTCAAACTAATTCCTTCAATTTCCATATTAGCTAAAACCCTAAGAAGTGGAATTTCTATTTCTTTATACAGTGAGATGTGTTTATTTAGTTTTAGCTCATCTTCTAGAAGACCCTTTAATTGAAATATGATATTTGCTTTTTCACAGACATTATCAATGCTAGATTCCTCCTGATTTATAGAGTAGTTTAAATAATTTTCAGATAGGACTTCAGTAGTATGATTAATATCAGGATTAATTAGGTAATGGGCTAGCATTGTATCAAAGACTTCTCCATTTATGCCTATATCATGCTTTTCTAGAGATTTCATATCATGCTTTATATTTTCACTAATCTTTTCAATTGAATGATCTTCAAAAAATAATTTTATTTTTTGAAGTATTTTTTTATCATTTTTTTGCATTGCCAAATAATCTATGTAATAGACTTTGTTTTTACTCCAACAAAATGAAATTCCAATTAGATTTGATAGTAGAGAATTATGATTATCTAATAATAGTTTAAATGCAACTGAAGGTTGTTTCATTAATTTATTTAGGAAGATCTTTAGGCTTATTTTTGTATCAATAATTTGGAAAAGATGAGATATTTCTTTCTTAGAGACTCTTATTGATGAATTTTCATTTGTTTTGTCTTCTTTTGCTTGATCAAAAAGAGAAAATTGACCACTACCTGCAGCAATTGGGCTAGTTTCAGGCTGCTTTTCCTTAATTTCCTCTGTATTTTTTTTAATTGGAATATCAAATATTTTTTTAAAATTTTCAGCTAATCTCCTAAATTCTAAATCTGAAAATATTTCATAGAGCTTATCAGGCTCGTCTAAACTTAGCTTGAATTTATTGGAATCAAAATCTACAGGGACATCTGTAATAATAGTAGCAAGTTTCTTTGAAAGTAGCCCAGCTTCACTATTAGCCTCTATTTTTTCACGTAGTTTCCCTTTGATTTTATCAGTATTTGATAATAAATTTTCAATACTACCATATTCTTTAAGAAATTTTTTAGCGGTTTTATCTCCAACACCAGGTAGCCCTGGGATATTATCTACTGAATCACCTTTCATTGCTAAGAAGTCAATTACTTGTATTGGATCTGATGTTTCAAATTTATTGTTTACCTCTTCTATCCCCCATGTTTCATACCCTCCTCCAAACAAAGGCTTATATATAAAAGTTTTTTCATTTACCAATTGAGCAAAATCTTTGTCAGGGGTTACCATATAAGTTTCAAAATTTTCTTTCTCAGCTTTTTTTGCTAATGTTCCTATTATATCGTCTGCTTCATATCCTTCTTTAACCATTATACATATTCCAAGTGCATTTAATATTTCTTGAATATATGGAACAGCCATCTTAATAGCTTCTGGAGTCTCATCTCTATTGGCCTTATATTCAGGAAATATTTCTATTCTGTCATGACTTCCTCCTTTATCAAAACACACGGCAATATATTCTGGTCTTTCTCTTTTTATCACATCAAATAATGAATTAGTAAAACCTAAAATAGCAGATGTGTCAAGTCCTTTTGAATTAATTCTAGGATTTTTTATAAAGGCATAGTATCCTCTAAAAATTAGAGCATATGCATCAATTAAAAAAAGACGTTTTTTATTCTCCATAGGCATACAATGATGTAATAAAAATCACATTTATTAAGAAATTATGTAAGAGTCTGATTTAATATTGACATTTTTATTTGATTGGTATTTAGTCATGCTAAACCCCTTTTGTATTGAATAACATCCTACATCTCCATTTTTATTTAGTGCGATATAGCCGACTTGAAAATTTTTGTAATTGCTGTTAGGTTTATATACAATTCTTTTAATTGCTATTTCACAAGCTTTTTGAGGGCTATGACCTTGTCGCATTAATTCAACAATTAGAAAACTGCCTACTGTTTTTACGACTTCTTCGCCTAGGCCTGTTGCTACTGCTCCTCCAATTCCATTATCTACATATAATCCAGACCCTATAATTGGAGAATCTCCAACTCTGCCATGCATTTTATAAGCTAATCCACTTGTAGTACAGCCTCCAGAGATATTTCCACTACTATCAATTGCTAACATGCCAATTGTGTCATGATTTTCTATGTTTATAATTGGATCATATTTTGAAGTCTTTTTCCATTTATTCCATGCTTTTTTTGATGCTTCAGTTAGCAGGTCTTCCTTTACAAAGCCCATTGAATATCCAAATTCCTCAGCTCCAATTCCACCCAACATAACATGTGGAGTATCTTCCATTACTTTTCTTGCTAATGAAATAGCATGTTTTATATTTTTTAAAAAAACCACTGATCCGCAATCTCCTTTACTATTCATTATGCATGCATCTAGAGTTACATTCCCATCTCTGTCAGGAAGACCTCCTTTACCAACAGATTGTCCTTTTTCATTTGCCTCTTCAACCATACACCCTTTTTCAATAGCATCTAAGGAGCTTTCATGATTTTGCATGGCTTCCCATGCCTTTTTTGTTGCCTTTTTTACATCCCAAGTTGCGACAACAACGGGCAATGTATCCTCTTTTAAATTAATTTTTTGTTTGTGTACATTTGATAAGGCATCATTAGCTATCCCTAGCCCCATAGAGAATAATGATGTTTTTTTTATGAATTTTCTCCTTTCCATTTATAGAAGATTTTGTTTTGCCAATATTTTTTGTGTTAAAAAACTATACATGAGCAAGAAAGCAAAGCATAGAACAGCTACCCAATATGAATCTTGTATAGTAAAGATATCAGCTAATTTCCCTTGAACAGGAGGAATTATTGCTCCTCCCAAAATCATCATAATTAAAAATGAGGATCCTTGTGAGGTGTATTTCCCAATTCCATTGATACTTAATGAAAAAATGCAAGGCCACATTATTGAGCAAAATAACCCACCAGTTAAAAATGCAAATAATGCAATTTTTCCAGAGGCTAACACTCCAATTAACATTGCAATAACTCCAAGTAAACTAAATATCTTCATAGTTTTTATAGCGTTATCTTTTGCCAAATAGAACCCAATTATTTGAATAATTATAATAAAGGAGAATATGAGGATTTCATTAGATGTAATAGGATTCCCACTAATTTTATTAACAGCTATAATAACACCAAATGCTAAAAATGGAACAACACATAATAATATCTTTTTCATATTCTTTGAAGGATTAAAAACAGTGATTGATCCAGTCCACCTGCCAATCATTAATCCTCCCCAGTATAAAGAAATATATTTTGCAATTTGAGAATCACTCATAACTTCAAGCCCTAAAGGATTTAAGTTATTTACAACATCACTTACGTTCTTTAACAATTCTCCTAAATTACTTGGAATAGTAACTTCAATTCCTACATAGATGAAAATTCCTAGCATTCCTAGTCCGAGCTGAGGATATTGTAGTGCTCCCCAACCATCTGGATTTGTTTGAGCTTTATTATAGGCATAATAGATTAATATAAAAACAGCAATTAGACTTATTAGGGATAAAATCAGCCTATTATTTTCTAGTTTTTCGCTAGAGATTAAATCAAACCCCTCTGTATAAGAATAGAAAATTAAACCAAAGCAAACGAAAATAATTATTGTTAAAAGAATTAATATATTCTTTGCCTTTGCTGCAGGTTCAAAACTATCCTGTATTTTTGCATCGGGTAAATTTTTAGATACATAGAAAAATATTGCTGCAGCTAAAAACAAACATGCAACACCAAGATATAGTAACTGGATAGTATTAAGCTGAATGCCTCCAGTTTTAATTAATTCATTTAATTCCGCTCCAGAAATTGGAGCAGAGCCAAATATTATAAAGGCTATTAGTAGTGGACCAATAGTTGTTCCAAATGAATTTATTCCTCCAGCAAGATTTAGTCTATTAGGTCCAGTTGTAGTATCACCTAAAGAAATAACAAAAGGATTAGCGGCAGTTTGCTGAAGGGAAAACCCTAGACCAATTATGAACAGAACAATTAATACATAATAAAAAACTTGAGTTTGACCAAATTCGGATCCATTAACTGATGGCAACATTATTAATGCTCCAAAAGCTGAAATTATTAGCCCATAAATAATCCCTCTTTTATATCCCCAATTATTTAAAATATCTTTCCCAGATTGACTTGACCAAATGAATAATATTAGGGCTCCTATATAGTAAGCTCCATAAAATGCAAAATCTACTAGTTGTGACTGGAATTGATCTATACTAAAATAGGTTTTGCAAAAGGGGATAAATACTCCATTTGATGCAGCTATAAATCCCCAGAAAAAGAAAACACTTACTAAAGTATAAAGGGCTGAATTATTTTTCTGGTTTTTCATAGTTATAATCTAAAAATTTAAAATAATATTAATGGAGAATAATTACTCTAAAATAATAAAAACGATTTTCTTTTTTTAGTCTTTTAAAAGTTTTTATTAGTAATATATTATCTGAACAGTTTAAAATCAATTAACCTATTGATTAACATAGTTTTAACACAGATTTTTATTAAAATGCTATATTTGTAGTGTAGTATTTATTATAAATTTTAGCTAATGGCAAAATTTGGAGATTTAATTGATGTTGAGGTGCCAGTCCTATTAGAGTTTTTTACTGAATGGGATGAACGGTCAACAACCATGCATCCTGTTCTTAAGGATGTAGCGGCTGCTCTAGGCGATAAAGCTAAGGTTATAAAGATAGATGTTGAAAAAAATAACGAATTAGCTGATGCTCTAAGAATTAAGGGAGTGCCAACATTAATTATCTATAAAAGTGGTGAAATGAAATGGAGGCAAAATGGAGAGGAGGATGCAAATACATTAATTGGAAGACTTCAGGAATACGTATAGGTTATAAAAAAAGATCTAAATAATCATTAAATTCTTTCATTTTATTTTCTAAATATTCACCTTCTTCATATGAAATTAAGACATCAACAAGAGATCTATACCTTTCAATATCTGTATAAATTTCTTCTGCATATCTATTCTTATTAGAATCTGAAATACTACTAAAATATTCAAGACTCTCTTTATACTTTATAGCAATTTTTTCAAAAATATCTCTGGCTTTATCCTTTTTTTCTATTTTATAATAGGAATTAATAATAGGCTCTAAAAGGGTATAAAACCCAAAATCTTCTAAAGGCATTTTTTCCATTGCTAGATCTAGAATTTCTTCTGCCTTTTCATAATCCTCTTCAATGATTAATTGATCAATTAATCTTACCATATTTCCCCTGTAGGTTATACTATTTTTTCTTGATTCAACATCATAATATATATCTTGATCATCTCTTTTTCCCCAAGTCCAGCTTTTTACTAGGGGATACATAGTTTTGGTATTTACTCTCCCCATTTCATAAGGTCTTTCAGAGTCAATAGGCGTTTTAATAGGAATTAGTTTATAACAAACTCCTTCAACTTGAAGATAATCTTTCATCCAGATATAATCTTCATCTCCGAAAGCTCCACCAGTAAAATAAATTGGACGCTTCCAGTCGTTACTTGCAATTATATCAAGCATTAACAGACGATTTTTATATAAGGCTTGTCCTTTAATTTTTATAATAATTTCATCTACAATTTTATTTGCTTCTTGTGAGCTAACTATGTTATTTGAGCGCGCGTTCTTCTTATTTACTTTAATACTTATGTTTTCACTAGGCAGATAGTTAGCATTAAGATCCTGAGATCGTAACCCTCTTGTGTCATAACCTTGCTGATCAAGAAGGGCTTTGTACTTAAATCTTTTCTCATCTCTTGTAATAAAATCTAAGAAGATATTAAGATCAAGTGTGTCATTAGTAATAGTTTCTTTTATTATATAATCACGGGTACCATACTTATATTTATCATGAGACAAT
>JAAZXZ010000032.1 GCA_014239895.1 Flavobacteriaceae bacterium | reverse complement strand
TATTTTGAATATGAATTAGAAATTACTCCAAATAGTTTAGCAGATATTAATAATCAATTTATTAAGGATAGAAAAGAGAAAAATGTCACACTACCAAATGGAAATTCTGAATTAGTTAAGTGGTATCAATTTAGAATCCCTATAAATGAACCTACGAACGAAATAGGTGGAATTTCTGATTTTAGATCAATTAGATTTATTAGAATGTATCTAAATGATTTTTCAAACAATACAGTTTTTAGATTTGGATCACTTGATTTAGTAAGAAGTGATTGGAGAAAATATTTGTTAACATTAGATCAAGAGCTAGACAATAACAATGATAACACAGATTTTTCAACTGGAACTATTGGAATACAGGAAAATGAAGAAAGCTATGTTTCTCCACCAGGGGTTGAGCGTGAACAATTTAATAACAATAATACTATTGTCAGACAAAATGAACAATCATTGGTTTTAAATGTATGTGACCTAGAGCCTGAAGATTCAAGAGCGGTTTACAAAAACTTAAATGTTGATATGAGGCAATTTAAAAGAATGAGAATGTTTATTCACGCAGAAGATGGCTCATCGCCTGGCTTAACTGATGGAGATGTAGTTGGATTTGTTAGAATAGGAAATGATTTGTCAGAGAATTATTATCAAATAGAAATTCCTCTTAAAAAATCATCTTCCTCTACTCTTAATCCTCAATCTGTTTGGCCAGAAGTTAATGAAATTAACTTACCAATAAGTGCTTTGGAAACAATTAAATCTCTTGCAATATTTAATGGAACTCTAGGAAGTCCAAATGCTACTTTTTATAATGTAATAAATGACATAGTTGACGAGGAGTCAGTAGGAGAATTTTCAGAACATAGTATAGGACAGCATAGAGTTGCTATAAAAGGAAATCCTAATTTTGGAGATATTAGGGCTCTGATGGTAGGAGTTAAGAATCCTAGACAGGACAACATGAATGTCTGTTCCGAGGTATGGTTTAATGAGTTAAGATTATCTGATATGGATAATAAAGGTGGTTGGGCAGCTACATTAGCTTTGGACTCTAATATTGCTGACTTTATGACTATAAGCGCAACTGCACGACAAAGTACAAATGGTTTTGGATCTATTGAACAAGGCCCTAGTGAGAGAGATAAAATTGACAAGAAGCAATATGATTTAGTCTCTAATATAAATGTTGGTCAATTGTTTCCTAAAAAATGGGGCCTTAATATCCCATTTAATTATGGTCAGGGAGAAGAGCTTATAACGCCTGAATATGACCAACAGTATAGAGATATTAAACTAAAGTCTAGGTTAGATACTGCAGAAACACAAGAGGAAAAAAATAATATTTTACAACAGTCTGAGGATTATACAAAAAGAAAGAGTATTAATCTAATAGGGGTAAGTAAACAAAGAACAGGTGATAATAAACCAAGATTTTATAACATAGAAAATTTCACGTTCAATTACTCTTATAATCAAGTTGAACATAGAGACTATGAAATTGAAAGTATGTTAGATCAAAATATTCGAGCAGGAGCTAGTTATAATTTTAATTTTAATTCTCTAAAATTAGAGCCATTCAAAAATAATGACTCTTTATTTACGGGAAAATATTTTAAGATTTTAAAAGATTTTAATCTAAATCTTCTTCCTTCAAATTTATCAATTAATACAGATTTTATTAGACAATTTAATAAACAAAAATTTAGAGATATTGATTTAGCAGAGGGGAATATTGCTATGCAGGAACTCTTTAGAAGAAATTACACTTTTGATTTTCAGTATAGTTTTACCTATCCAATTTCAGATGGATTAAATATAAATTACTCTGCTGCGAATAATAATATTGTTAGGAATTATTTCATAGATGATATAATTAATGGTAGCCAGGACCCTAGCTTAGATGTATGGAATAGATTTTTTGATATAGGCGATCCTAATCGACAAACTCAACAACTTGCAGTTAATTATCAATTGCCAATTGATAAAATACCAACATTTAGCTTTATTAGAGCTATGTATTCATATACTGGAGATTTTCAATGGCAAAAAGGTTCTGATCTTTTTGGGAATTTATCCCTTAATGGCCAGGTTTATGATTTGGGGAATACCATTTCAAATGCAAATACTCATAATTTTAATGGCGTATTAGACATGTCAAAATTCTATAAATACATAGGTCTTACTAAAAATAACTCGGCAGGTGCTAAATCGGGACCAGGTTTTGGAAACTCAAATACATCAAATAATAAAACTAAGAAAAAGACTTCTCCTTTTGTTAACTCATTAATTGAATTGTTAACTGCTGTTAAGAGAATTCAATTTAATTATGCTGAAAATAATGGAACATTCCTTCCAGGATATTTACAGACACCTGATTTTATAGGATCTTTTAAACCAACATTTGGTTATGTCTTTGGAAGTCAAAGGGATATAAGATATCTAGCAGCTAGAAATGGATGGCTAACAGTATTCCCAGAATTCAATCAGCAATATTCCGAAGTTACAAATAAGAACTTAAATTTTTCTGCCAATATAGTTCCAATTAAGGATTTAAAAATTGATTTAACAGGAGGAAGAACGTATTCACAAAATATTACTGAGACTTTTAATACAGTTGACAGCAATAATGATGGACTAAGTGATGATTACAATGCACTAATTAGAAATACTTTAGGAAATTTTAATATCTCTACGATGCTTATAAAAACAGCATTTTCAAATAGTGATGAAAATAGCTCTGAGACGTTTGACACTTTTAGAAATAACCGATTAATTATTGCAAGACGTTTAGCTCTTAATGCAGGAATTGATTTTAGTAATTCAAATAATTTTGAGGATGGCAATTTAGACGGATTCCCACTTGGATATGGCAGAACCAATCAGTCAGTCTTATTACCAGCCTTCCTATCAGCATATTCTGGGGCTGACCCAAGCAAGGTTAGCCTAGGAGCCTTTAGAGATATTCCTATACCAAACTGGACATTAAGATATACTGGATTTATGAGGCTAAAATGGTTTAAAAAGAACTTTAAAAGATTTTCTATAACACATGGATATAACTCAACTTATACTATAAATCAGTTTAGATCTAATTTAGATTTCCAGGCTGGAAATCCAGATTTAGATTTCCTCTCTCAGGACCCTGAAGTATTGGATCAATCAGATAATTATAAAAATGAATTTCTTTACAGCAATATTAATTTAATGGAACAGTTCAGTCCATTATTTAAATTAGATATGGAAATGAAAAATTCTTTTAAAGTTTTGGCAGAGATAAGGAAGGATAGACTATTGTCTTTAAGTTTTGACAATAACTTATTAACTGAGATTCAAGGAAATGAATATATTATTGGGTTGGGCTATAGAATTAAAGATCTCCAAATTAGGTCACGATTAGCTGGATCAAGACAATTAATTAAAAGTGATTTAGTGATGAAAGCCGATTTTTCTATTAGGAATAATAAAACTATTGTTAGATATTTGGATTTGAATAATAATCAAGTAACCTCTGGTCAAACAATATTGAATTTAAAGTATTCTGCGGATTATGCTTTTAGTAAAAATTTAACTGGAATTTTTTATTTTGATTATTCTTTTTCAGAATATGCCATTTCAACAGCATTTCCGCAAACAACTATTAGATCAGGATTTACAATGAGATATAATTTTGGAAATTAAATTAAAAAAATGGAGATACCTTTAAATTTAAAATACACAAAAGATCATGAATGGATTTCGGTAGATGGAAAAATTGCAACTGTAGGTATTACAGATTTTGCACAGAGAGAATTAGGAGATATAGTTTATGTAGAAGTAGAAACAGTTGGAGAATCTTTAAATGCTGATGACATTTTTGGTACAGTTGAAGCTGTTAAGACAGTATCAGATTTATTCCTTCCAATTGCGGGAAAAATAATTGAATTTAATGAGTCATTAGACAATACACCAGAAGATGTAAATAATGATCCCTATGGAACTGGATGGATGATAAAGATGGAGATTGATGATATAGAAGGGGTAAACAATTTACTCTCAGCTCAGCAATATAAAGAACTTATTGGTGTCGATTAAAAAGCATTTTTTACTTGCATTTTTTTATTCAATTTTTATATTGTTTATTTCATTAATTAAGATTGAATTACCGATAGATTTTTCATATTTAGATAAATTAGTCTATTTAGATAAATTAGTCCATACAGCAATTTATTTTTTTTTCTGTCTTATTTGGTATATCCCATTTAAGGATATATTTATAAATAAGACTTTAATATATCTTTTCATATTCTCAATATTGTTTGGAGTTTTTATAGAATTTTTACAAGAAAAGGTAGTACACTATAGAGCAGCAGAACTGCTTGATATTTGGTTCAATGCTCTAGGGACAATAATTGGCTGCAGTTTTTTGTTATTAAAAAACAGTATTAAAAAATCATAATCCCCTTGCTTTTTATTTAAATAATTGGTTATTTTACCCTCCAACAAGGTAATAATGCAGATCAAAAAAAATCCGGACGCTGATATAGGAAGAAATAGTTCCTTGTATTTTGCTATAGGGCTAGCTTTGATGGTGTTCCTTTCCTATGGAGCTATAAACTACAAGGTTTATGATAAATCTGATTTAGATTTGGACAAGGTTAGCATGGATGCATTAGATGAGGAGGAGGTTCCAGTTACTGAACAAGTAGTCCCACCACCACCACCACCACCACCACCACCTGCTCCTGAAGTTATTGAGATAGTCGAAGATGAAGAAGAAGTTGAGGAAACTGTTATTGAGTCAACTGAAACTGATCAAGAGGAGGAGATAGATATTGAAGATATTGAAGTTGATGAGTATGAAGATGTGGAGGTCCCTTTTGCAATAATTGAAAATGTTCCAGTTTTCCCTGGATGTGATAAAGGAAATAATGAAACAAAAAGGCAATGTATGTCTGAGAAAATTGCCAAATTTGTTCAAAGAAAATTCAATACTGAATTGGCAGGAGATCTTGGTCTAAGCGGAAGACAAAGAATTAGTGTGATCTTCAAAATTGACAGAATGGGAAATGTTATTGGAGTGAGAGCTAGAGCTCCACATCCTAGGTTAGAAAAAGAAGCTGTAAGAGTGATCAATCTATTGCCAAAAATGAAGCCAGGTAGACAAAGAGGGAAGGCAGTAATTGTACCTTATTCATTGCCAATTATTTTCCAAGTTCAGGATTAG
>JAAZXZ010000080.1 GCA_014239895.1 Flavobacteriaceae bacterium | reverse complement strand
TTTTGCCTGGAACTACTTTTGCTTTTCTTAAAAGAAAATAGTACTCAGGATTATCTACATCAGCTGATGTAGTAAATTTAGCCTTATTCATAAAGTAAACAGAATCATTTTCCTTTTTTGTTTTTTCAGATAAAATTTTTAACCCAGCTTGTTCTGTTCTAGAATTAAATATTAAAGCCTTCTTAGTATCCATATTAAATTTTAAAGAATCAGGCTCAATTACATCTTGGCCTTGTTTAAAAACTGGGGATTGAGTATAGTTTCCCAAAGAGTCCTTAATTCTACCCGCATATATTTCATTATTACCATAGTCAATTACAATTATACCAGAAGTAATCTCCATGCTCTCATATACTATTTTAGCATTATTATATAGATGAATTGATTTATTATTTGGGTCAATTGAAACAGAATCTGATGCATTATATACCACTTTATCTAATAAAAATGATTTTTTATCTGTTATAGAATCATTTACAGGCTCTATAGAATCATATTTTGTTTCTAAATAATAATGACTATATGAGTCAATATTAAATTTGTTATTGGTATCTGAAAATGAGTAGCAAAACGTGTTTATAAACAATGAATAACTTAAAAAGAAAAGTATGTTAAAAGGCAGTGTTTTCAATGTTTATAAGTGTATATTAGTGACTTGTATAGAAAACTTTTATAAAGTTACGTATTTTTCAAGAGAGTAATATATATAAGTATGAGTAAAATCTCATCACATTTTAGTTATTTTAACCTTACTTTAACAACCAAATTTATTCTCGTACTCCTTATGCTTAATGGTCTTTTGATTAATAAGGCTATATCTCAAGAAAAATTTAAAATTGTTATTGATGCTGGTCATGGAGGAAAAGATCCTGGGAGACCCAATTCAAATGGTATTTTAGAAAAGAATATTGTACTAACTATGGCTTTAAATCTTGGACGTGAATTAAAGGAAGATGGTAATGAGGTTATATATACAAGAGATAAAGATGTATTTCTAACTTTAAGACAAAGAGCTAAAATAGCAAATGAAGCAGATGCTGACCTTTTTATCTCAATTCATTGTAATGCCTTTCCTGATAGTAGAGTTTATGGCACAGAGACTTTTGTTTACGGTCTACACGTTAGTAAAGCAAATTTTGATGTAGCTCTTAAAGAAAATGAGGTTATCTTTCTAGAAGAGGACTTTGAAAAGAACTATCAAGGGTTTGACCCAAAAGCCCCTGAATCATTAATTGGGCTAACCTTAATGCAAGAAGAATATTTAGACCAGAGCATTTTGTTAGCAAGCTTTATACAAGATAATTTTTCTAAAAAGTTAAAATTAAAGAATAGGGGAGTTAAACAATCTGGATTTTGGGTGCTTCATAATACATATATGCCTAGCGTTTTAATTGAAACCGGGTTTATATCTAACCCTAAAGAAGGAGCTTATTTAAATTCAGCTAAAGCTCAAAAGGATATAGCACACAATATTTTTAATGCTGTTAATAAATACAAGGCTACTTTAGGAATAACAAATGATAACAATGTTGTTTATAAACCAAAAAATGATATTATATATAAGGTTCAAATTGCTGCAAGCAGAAGGAAACTTAAATTGAAGAGTTATAATTTTAAAGGCTTAAAAGATTTGTCAATTAAAAAAGAGGGCAGACTCTATAGATATTTTTATACGAGCTCATATGATTATAATGAGATACTAAAAAAGAAAAAGATAGCTATTTCAAAAGGGTATAAAAAATCGTTTATAGTAGGTTTTAAAAAAGGCAAAATAGTTGATATTAATAATTAATGAAATTCTATAAATAGATTATATATTATTTATTTCCTAATTTTAAGTAATAATACATAAAGTACTTGATTTGAAATTCACAAAAGAAGTAGGTGTCGGTATTCTAGTAATTCTAGGAACATTAATGTCAATCTTCTCTTATAATTATCTTAAAGGGATTAATTTAT
>JAAZXZ010000033.1 GCA_014239895.1 Flavobacteriaceae bacterium | reverse complement strand
GAATTTAGCAATTAATAACTCAAAAGAAGAAATTTGTTTACTCTCTGATGATGATGTAATCTATTGTTCAGATTTTGTTGAAACAATTAAAAATTCATTTACTAAAAACAAGGATGCTGATATAATAACATACCAAGCAAGTAATGAACTAGGAGAGCCATTTAAAGATTATCTAAGGATAAAAACTCATAATAAAAGATCAATTTCAATGATTAATTCATTTCTAATAGCTTTTAGAAGAGATAGTATTATAAAAAATAAGATTCAATTTGACTCTAAATTTGGGCTTGGTTCAACTTTTGAAACTGGAGATGAATATATTTTTTTGAGGAATGCGCTAGAAAAAAAATTAAACATTATTCATTGTCCAAAAGTTATACTTTTACATAAATCTATTAGTTCTGGACAGGTTGTAGGAAAAGATAAAATAATTTTTGCTCGAGCTGCTATATTTTATAAATATTATGGTACTTTGTCATATCTAAAATTATTTCACCATATAATATTATTGTTAAACATAAAAGCAATTGTTTTTGGCGATATTTTTTTAAAATATAAAATTGGTTTAAAAGGCATAAAAAAATATAAATCAATGTTATGAAAAACAGATCCATTGATGATGTTGAAATAATTTCTATTCCTAAGATTATTGACGAGGAGGGAAGGGGAAAACTTTCTGTTATAGAAAAATCAATAGTTCCATTTGAAATAAAAAGGGTGTATTATCTATATGATGTTCCTAGTGATGCATTTCGTGGAGGACATGCTCATAAAAATTTAATTCAGTTTATGATAGCATTGAGTGGAAGCTTTGAAGTTAAAATTGATGATGGGTCAAATAATAAAAAGGTTATGTTAAACAAACCTAATCAGGGACTTCTTATTCCGAGTGGCATATGGAGAGAAATGGATAATTTCTCAGCAGGATCAGTTTGTTTAGTTTTAGCTTCAGAATTCTTTGATGAAAGTGATTATTTCAGAGATTATAATACTTTTCTTAATTACAAAAAACAATAAATTTAGTCTTTACATAGATATGCTAACCTATATAAGTCGAAGGCAAAAAGACTTGGCTTTTTGCTAACTAAATTTGTCTCGATTTTATTATTTATAGTCTTAACCATTGCATAATACATTTTCTCTAATAATAATATTTTTAGAAAATTATAAGCTTTTAAGATTGAGATATCATGTTTTTTAATGTAATTATTGTTGTTCATATATTTTAAATTATCAAGGGCTGATCTAGTTTTTTCTAGAAATTTATTATTATCATCTAATCCAAGATGAAAGACTTCATTATCTATATGAGTTATATGAACATTATTTGTCTTTAGTTGAGCTCCAAAAAAATAGTCTAGACCATATCCATTAATATCTGCAGGAACTTCTATCTCATCAAAAATTGATTTATTAATCATGTAATTTGATGAGATAATATATTTATAAGGGTTACTCATTCTTTTTTTTGAGGGGACTTGTTCTCTTTTTTTGCCAAAAGTAAATCTCAATGAATTATTCTGACTAAAACTTTCTTTATTGTAAAAAACCCCACCAAAAACGGCATCTGTTTTATTTATATGACTTAAATAAGTTTCTAAAAACTTTTCATTTTTTGGCATGGTATCAACATCAATAAATAGGAGTGAATTATACTGAGCTTTATCTGAAAGTAATTTTCTGTTTGCTATTCTTCCAATATTTTTTTTGCTTTCAATAAACAGGCAATTTGTTAACGCATTTATTTGTTGATTTTTTTCATTTAAGGGTGAAAATGATCCATCATCTATACATACAATCTCATAAGCAATACCTAGGGTCAATGCTTCCTTTTCAAGTCTTTTAACAAGTGGAAGAGCATTAAAATCATAGCATGGAATTAAGACAGATATCATTTATAGATTGTATTAATATTTTTATTTCTTATATCAATTTCAACAATTTTACCTGACTCACATATATATGTTCTATTTGGAAATTTGTCAATTAAAATAAAATCGTGTGTTGCCATTAAAATTGTATTCCCTTTTTCATTTAGCTCCATTAAGACCTCCATTACTTCTATGCTAGTTTTTGGATCAAGATTTCCAGTAGGCTCATCAGCTATAATTAGTTCGGGGTTATTAAGAAGCGCTCTTGCAATTGCTACTTTTTGTTGCTCACCTCCTGATAATTGACCAGTAAATTTATTTATTAATTTTTCAATGTGAACTTTTTCAAGAACTTCTATTATTCTAGAATTTATTTTAGATTCATCATTCCATCCTGTAGCTTTTAATACGAATTTTAGATTTTCAGCTACGCTTCTATCACTAAGAAGTTTAAAATCCTGAAAGACAATTCCCAATTTCCTCCTAAGTAAAGGTATTTTATTGTCTTCTAAATTCTTTAACTCAACATCAACAACTGATCCTGTTCCGCCATTAAGCTTTAAATCTGCATACAAACTTTTTATTAAACTGGTTTTTCCGCTACCAGTTCTACCAATTATATAAACAAATTCTCCGCTGTTAATTTCAATATTAACTTCGGTTAGTACCTGCTTATCATCTTGAATAATTGAAACATTATTTAGTGCTAAAATTGATTTATCCATTTAAAAAATTTATTTATAAATTAAGTATTTCTTTCTTATTAATTTGAATTCATCTATTTTATCTTTCCAGCTTTTTCTAATAATTTCCTCTGATGTGTTGTTTATAATTTGATTTTTAAGATCTTTTGTTCCGGAGAGTTTTATAAAATAATCATTAAAGAACTCACTTTTATTTGTTGTGTTTTTATATGCATCAATAATATAACTTAGATTAAATTTCTTTTCTAACAAATTATCTCTTAGGTCTAATCCATAGCATTTTTTATTATTATGAGGAGGATATTTTGAACCTTGGTTTGGTTTTGGGGTAAATGTAAAAGAATAAATTTTTTGATCTAAATATGGGCTCCCAATGACTTGGAATTGATTTGTCGTGCCACGTCCCACACTTACATTGGTTCCCTCAAATAAGCAAAGAGATGGATAAAGAGATATTGATCTGTCATTAGGTAAATTTGGGGAAGGTTTTATCAATAAGCTATAATTATAGTCATGTTCATAATTTAAGATTTTTATAACTTTTAGATTGCATTTTACCTTGGTATTTAACCAACTTTCTCCATTTATCATTTGAGCATATTCTCCAATGGTCATTCCATATACTATAGGAACAGGATGCATTCCAACAAAACTTTTATTTTCATTTTCAAGTACCGGCCCGTCAATATAATTTCCGTTTGGATTTGGCCTGTCAAAAACCAGTAATGGAATATTATTTCGTGCACAGGCCTCCATTACATAATGTAAAGTAGATATATGTGTATAGAAACGCGTACCAACATCTTGGATATCAAATATCATCAAATCAATATCAATTAAATCATTATCTGATATTTTCCCATATTCTCTATCCTTTCCGTGAAGTGAAATGATTTCTAGACCTGTATTTTGATCCACTTTATTTGTGACGTTTTCACCATTATAATTTTCACCTTTATATCCATGTTCTGGTGTAAATATTTTTGAAATATTGATATTTAATGAAAGAAGTGAATCAACTAGATGGGTATAGCTATTATCCTTTTTAAAAATGACACTTGTATGATTGGCTACAATGCCAATATTTTTTTTATTTATATAATCTATATATCTGGATATTTGATTGGCTCCAACAATAATATCCCCAGTAGTAATTTCACTTTTTTTATTCTTGTTCTCTATGTTAATCGAATGAATATTGCATATATTTGATTGAAATATTGTTACTATTAATAAGTATCTTATAAAGTAAATTAATTGCATATTTAAATTTTGAATTTCGAATATTTTTTAGCGAAAAGAATCATAACTACAAAGCCCTATAAAAGTAGTATTTCAGGCCCAATAATAAAAATCGGAATTATTGCCATTGCTTTAGGAGTTATAGTTATGTTAATTTCTATTGCAACAGGTTTGGGCATGCAATATGAAATTAAGAATAAAATATCAGCATTTAATGGAGATATTTCAATTTATAATTTTCAAACTACAAATTATGAAGATTCATCTATTCCATTAGATTTTGACGAAGATCTCTATACTAATCTTAGTAATACTAACGGGGTAGTTAGTGTTCAGAAAATTGCTACTAAGTTTGGACTAGTTCGAACAAAAAAAGATTTTGATGGTGTGTTTTTTAAAGGAGTTGATCAAGATTATAATTGGGAAAGAATTCAAAAGTTTTTAATCGAAGGCAATTTTCCAAATATTTCAAATTTAATTTCTAATCAAATACTAATATCAAAATTATTGGCAAATAGATTAAACTTGGAGGTCGGGGATAGCTTTCAAATGTTGTTTTCTAGAAACTCCGAATCTTCAGCTATTAGAAAATTTGAAATTACTGGTATTTTCTCATCTGGATTTAATGAATTGGACAGTAAATATATTATTGGTGATATTTCACATGTACAAAAAATCAATAAATGGAATGATAATCAAATAGGAAACTTGGAAGTTTTTATTGATGATTATGAGAATCTTGATTCTTTAACTCAAACAATTTATTCTAGTACACCTTCAACTATTAATGCTCAAAGTGTAAGAGATAAATATTACTCAATTTTTGATTGGATAAAGCTTTTTGATAAAAATATGATTGCAATTATAGTTATAATGATTATAGTAGCTTCAATAAATATAATTACAGTTTTAATTGTACTAATACTTGAGAGAACAAATATGATAGGAATATTAAAGAGCCTAGGAAGTACAAATTATAGTTTAAGAAAATTTTTTATATATAATTCTTTATACATAGTTGGTGTAGGCTTATTGATTGGCAATTCAATAGGATTGATTTTAATTTATCTTCAAAAAAAATATGAACTTATTTCTCTCGATTCTGAAATTTACTACGTTTCAAGTGTACCGGTATATGTTGATTTCTATTATATTATATTGCTGAATATTATAACATTTATAATCTGCTTTTTGGTTATAATATTGCCTTCTTCATTAATTTCAAATATTTCACCAACAAAAGCTGTTAAATACCAATAATAATCAAATGCATGATATATCTTTGAACAAAATAAATTTCAATGCAATTTTTTGAGAATATTTTACAAACTATTGGGAACACTCCTCTTATCAAATTAAATGATATTGTAAAAGATCTTCCATGTACAGTACTTGCCAAATATGAGACTTTTAATCCGGGGAATTCTGTTAAAGATAGGATAGCTCTTACAATGATTGATGATGCTGAAAAAAAAGGATTATTAAAACCTGGAGGAACTATAATTGAAGGAACTTCAGGAAATACGGGAATGGGATTAGCCATTGTAGCTATTAATAAAGGATATAAGTGCATATTTGTAGCATCAGACAAACAGTCCAAAGGAAAACTTAATGCATTAAGAGTTTTTGGAGCAAAAGTAATTGTTTGCCCTACAGATGTAGATGCTGAAGATGAAAGGTCATATTACTCTGTCTCTAAAAAATTGTCAGAAGAAATTCCCAATTCATGGTATGTAAATCAATATGATAATCCAAGCAATACTAAAGCACATTATGAGTCTACAGGACCAGAAATATGGAAACAAACAGAAGGTAAGATCACTCATTTTGTAGTGGGTGTTGGTACTGGAGGTTCAATCTCTGGAATTGGTAAATATTTAAAAGAGATGAACCCTAATATAAAGGTTTGGGGTGTTGATGCATATGGGTCTGTTCTTAAGAAATTCCATGAAACAGGTATTTTTGATAAGGATGAAATTTATCCTTATAAAACGGAAGGTATAGGTGAGGACATGATCCCTGAAAATATAGATTTTGATATAATTGATGGGTTTACTAAGGTTACGGACAAGGATGCCGCTTTATATTGCAGAGAACTTGTTAGTAAAGAAGCAATGTTTCTTGGAAATTCTGCCGGTTCTGCTGTTAAGGGAGTATTACAACTAGCAGAACATTTTACTAAGGATGATATTGTAGTTGTCCTTTTTCATGATCATGGAAGTAGATATATTGATAAGATTTATAATGATGAGTGGATGAAAGAAATGGGATATTTAAAATAAAATTTTTAATAATCTTTTTTTTTCCTCATATTGCAGCCTCCCATATTAACCAAAATAATTATGAAAAAAATTCAACTACTATTTTTGACGGTTTTAATACCGATTGTATCATTTGCACAAGAAAAAGGTTTAGATCAACGAATTGATGAAGCATTTGCGCCAATTTCAAACTTTTTTAGTAAAACGGTATTTTTTGAAATAGCCGGTTATCCTTTTGTTATACTTCTATTAATTGGAAGTGCTGTTTTTTTTACAGTATATTTTGGTTTTCCAAATATCAGGTATTTTTGGACTTCAATTAATGTAGTAAGAGGAAAATATGATGATATTGAAAAAAGTGATTCAGACTCCAGTGATGGCGAGGTTTCACACTTCCAAGCATTAGCTACAGCAGTGTCAGGTACTGTTGGAAATGGAAATATAGCAGGTGTTGCGCTTGCAATTGCTCTAGGAGGTCCAGGAGCCACATTTTGGATGATTATTTGCGGTCTAATTGGAATGTCATCAAAATTTGTTGAATGTACTTTGGGAGTACAGTATAGGGATGTTGGAGATGATGGAACAATTTATGGAGGACCAATGTATTATCTTACAAAAGGGTTAAAAGAAAAAGGCTTTAAAACCTTAGGGAAAGTAGCTGCTGTATTTTTTGCAATTTTTTGTATTGGAGGATCTTTTGGTGGTGGAAATGCAGCTCAATCAAATCAAGCAACAATTGTATTGAAACAATTATTAGGACTGGAAAGTACAAGTTCTGGAGCAATCATAGGACTTGTCATGGCAATTTTAGTTGGAATAATAATCATTGGTGGAATTAAGAGAATAGCATCTGTTACTGAGAAAATAGTTCCTTTTATGGCACTCCTATATTTAATTGCTTGTTTATATATTTTACTTGTAAATTTCTCATTGGTTGATGATGCTATAGCTTTAATTATTAAAGAAGCATTTAATCCTACAGCTATGGGTGTTGGAGGGTTTATAGGTGTTTTAATGGTAGGTTTTAAAAGAGCTGCTTTTTCTAATGAAGCAGGTGTTGGATCAGCTTCAATAGCTCACTCTGCAGTAAAAACAAAATACTCTGCTTCTGAGGGATTAGTAGCATTGTTGGAACCTTTCATTGATACTGTTGTAATTTGTACAATGACAGCTCTTGTAATAATTATTTTTAATTTTGGTGGAGCATTTGAATATGGTGGTGATGGTATGGGGATAGTTTTAATTGATGGTGTACCTTATGAAGGAGCAGGAATTACTTCTAAAGCATTTGCTGAATACATACCATACTCTGGTGTATTTTTAACTATTGCAGTTGTTCTATTTGCTGTTTCAACTATGATATCTTGGTCTTATTATGGTCTTCAGTCTTGGAAATATTTGTTTGGAAGAGGACGAATAGCAGATCTTACTTACAAGTTAATTTTTTGCATGTTTGTGGTAATAGGTTCTGCGGCTAGTATGAGTTCCATTTGGGATTTTTCTGATGCAATGATTTTTGCAATGGTATTTCCAAATATGATAGGT
>JAAZXZ010000019.1 GCA_014239895.1 Flavobacteriaceae bacterium | reverse complement strand
TTGATTATTAAGATTAGGCTTGTGTTTTAAGCTAAATTTTCCGATTGCTAAATTACTTGTTTGCAGTGTATTGGTTTGAGTATCTTCATCAGGAATTCCAAGACCTTGATCAATATATTGTGTTGAATTATTTTGTTGAATTTCTATTTCACTGTTTGTTAAAATTAAAAATCCTGAATAATCTGTTTTCTTGTTTGGGGAGTAGCTAGCATTAATAGCTGCAAACTCAGTATTAATGTCTTTAGCTCTATTGTTCTGTAATTGTAAGAATCCTAAATTATTATTTCCTAAACTTATATTTGTACCACTTTTACCGCTAGGTTTTTTAAACCCACCTGAAAAATTCCAGTAATCTCTTTGGGTAAAAGCCTGTTCTCCTATATTATTTAAATCTCCTATTACATTAATACTATAGGATGGGCTATAATAAAAAAGTTTTGGCTGAAATAGATATAAGTCTTCAATAGGTGAATCTCCAGCGCCTGCTGTTACAGTGCCAAACCAGAATTTATCTTTTCCTTTTTTAAGCCTAATGTTTATAGCTATATTCTCCTGGTTATTTTGAACAGAGCTCAACTGGCCTACCTCAGCATAATTTTTTAATATCTCTACTTTATCAACTGCACTTGATGGAATATTTTTTGAAGCAATTTTAGAATCCCCCTCAAAAAATTCTTTACCTTCTACCATCACCTTAGTTACTACCTTACCCTCAACTTCAATTTCTCCATCATCTGTAACCTCAACCCCAGGAAGATTCTTAAGAATATCCTCTAGTTTTCTTTCTGTTCCTGTTTTAAAAGAATCTGCATCATAAACAAGTGTATCCCCTTTTATAACTACAGGCATCTCATAGGTTAGCTCTACAGCATCTAATTCAGTATTTTCATAAAGGATAAAGTCCTTTGAGATATCAGATTCTTCGGATTTAATAAGTTGACTATAACTAGCCATCCCTATATAGCTAACCTGCAGGTTATAACTTGAATTCTTTTTTAAGGCAACCTTATATTCTCCATCAGGATCAGATATAGCAAATGATTCAAGAGCATTTGTTTCGCTATTAATTAAAATGATATTGGCAAGTTCCAAGGGCTTATTTAAACTATCTGTTACCTTTCCCTGCATTTTTAATTGTGAAAACAGGAATGAAGTATTAAGCAGTAATATAAGTACGACAAATTTTTTCATAATAATATAATTATTGTTTTCTACCACTTCTCATTCCTCTTGACTGATACATAGATTTCATTTCTTCCGTTTTTAATTTAACGATTTCATCATATTCATTTCTTGTAACTTTTTCTCCTTTGGTTGGCATTAAAATTTCATCTTTCTTTTCTGGATTCATAACAATTTTTGAGCACAACAGTACTGTTTGATTCGTGGTTAACTCTAAAATAAGTCCTGGTAATCCTCCATATTCAGCAGGTCCATGACTCACTGGTATTTGAGGAGCATACCATGCTACTATATCAATAGTCTTAGGGATATCTATGGTTTTAACTTCAGGTTTTTTACTGGCAGAATCTTTTGGTTTATCCCCTCTTGGTTTATTACCCCTTGATCTAGGAGGAGAAAACACACCGCTCCAATCAAAAGGTGCTTTTTTCTTAGCTATAGCCTTAAAGCATATGTAATTGCCTATTTTCTTTTGCTCAGTAGTCATTTCCCATTTTATTTCATCTATATCGTCACTAACTAAAAACTTTTTACCAAAAAATTCAATCTCCTCTAATGACATTTTCTCTTTAACATTTTTATATCTAGGTCCTGAAGATGATCCAAAACTTCCCCAACCTCTTCCCTGTCCAGGGGCTGCTAAGCGTTCCTCTTCTTTAAATTTAGACTCAGCCTTATTGAAAGTTAAAATAAATGTTTTCTCTAACATGTTTTTCATTCTATTTTTCATTTGATTTTTCTGCTCAGTGCTCATTGTAGACCCCCATGATCCAAGATCAAAAGATGTTTTTGACATGTAATATGCCTTTCCTTGAAAATCTTGAGAGTGAAGAAAATTAAAAGAAAATAGCACTACAAAAAATAAAATGAAATTTCTCATAAAAATATTTTTATCAAATCTACTTAATACTCCTATACAAATTGTTAAATTCAAGTTAAAATAATCATAATTTTTTTGTACTTTCAAATCCATGAGAATTATATTATTGCTTTATTTTTTATCTATACATTGCATTTTATACGCGCAAGAAAATATCTCATTGTTATTAAAATCTAAAACTGAGTATAAGGATTCAATTCAAATTGCTAAAAGTTATTCTAATTCTAATTTTTATTTAATTAAAAATTCTATAGTCAATAAAACCCCAGAATCAACATATACATATAATAATATTGACCTAGGAGAATTATATAAAATTGACCTATTTAATCCTCTTCAAATAAAATTATTTTATAAGGATCAAAATTCTATAGTTATTCTAGATAACAAGCTAAGTGAAATTAAAAAAATCAATTTTAATTATTCAAACCCTCTAATTAATGTAGTGGCCTTTTCATCAGCCAATGAAAATAATATCTGGATATATGATGAAATTTCTATGAGACTTAAAAAATACAATTATATTAAGGGTTCATTTGAAAACATTGATATTCCAATAGAAGGGGAAGTTAAATCATTGAAAGGGAACTATAATTATTGCTGGCTTTTAACAAATAATCATTTATATAAATTTAATTATACAGGTTCATTAATATATAAAATTCAAATTAGTGAAATGGATTCTTTTAATTTTTATAAAAATAATTTGATTTTTGTCTCCAATAACAACTTATTTCTATTCGATGAATCTGATGGTAGAATAGAAAAAATTAATTACGAAAAATTATTGATAAAAGATTTTTTTGTAATCGGTGAAACCTTGTATATTTATGATAAAGATTTTTTAAATCAATTTGAAATTAAAATTAATTAAATTATGCATATAGCTATAGCAGGAAATATTGGTGCTGGAAAAACTACATTAACTAAGTCACTTGGCAAGCACTATAAATACGAAATTGAACTTGAAGATGTTGTAGACAACCCTTATTTAGATGACTTTTATAACCAGATGGAACGGTGGAGTTTTAATCTACAAATTTATTTTTTAAATAGTCGTTTCAGACAATTAAGAGATATAATTAGTAATGGAAGAAGTGTAGTTCAAGATAGAACTATATATGAAGATGCAAATATTTTTGCTCCTAATCTTCATGCTATGGGACTTATGACAAATCGTGATTACGAAAATTACAAATCCCTTTTTGACTTAATGGAAGGAACAGTTCAATCCCCTGATTTATTAATCTACCTTAGAAGCTCCATTCCAAATTTAGTTTCACAAATTCATAAAAGAGGAAGAGAATACGAAAATTCAATAAGCATAGAATATTTAAGCAGATTAAATGAAAGATATGAAGCATGGATTCACAGTTATGAAAAAGGTGAATTACTAGTGATTGATATAGATGATATAGATTTTGTTGAAAGTAAAGGTGATCTGCAAAAAATTATTGATCTAATAGAT
>JAAZXZ010000036.1 GCA_014239895.1 Flavobacteriaceae bacterium | reverse complement strand
TTATTATTTAGGTATAAATTACCAATTTAACTTTGATATTTTTTTATTGGTTATCCTATTAATATTTTCTGGATTCATTTCTGGATCAGAAGTAGCATTATTTTCATTATCTAAGAGTGAAATTGAATCAAAATCTGATCTTAAATCTTTTAAGATAATAACAAATTTATTAGAAAAACCAAATAAGCTTTTAGCGACAATTTTAGTAGCAAATAATTTAATAAATATTGGTATAGTTATTCTGTTTACTAAACTAGGAGAAGTATTATTTAGTGCAATTGAATCTCCTTTGATAAAATTCTTTCTAGAAATTGTTGTCGCTACTTTTTTAATATTACTTTTTGGTGAGATTTTGCCCAAAATTTATGCATCACGTAATAATATTAATTTTTCAAGGATAATTGCATACCCATTAAGAATTTTAGATATAATTTTTTCTCCTATTAGTTTACCGATGCAAAAATTTTCAAATTATATTAAGAATAAGTTAGCCATACAAAACTCAAATATTAGTATTGATCAGATATCACATGCTTTAGATTTGACAAGACCTGAGGATAGCACTAAACAAGAGCAAAAAATCTTAAAGGGAATAGTGAATTTTGGCAACATTGATACTAAGGAGATAATGCGTCCAAGAATTGATATTTTTGCACTAGATAGTAAACTTAAATCAGAAGAAATTATCAAATCAATCACAACTACTAATCATTCAAGAATTCCAGTTTTTGATGAAAATTTAGATAAGATTATCGGAGTTTTGCATATCAAGGATTTATTACCATTTTTAGATAAAAAGGAGTTTCAATGGAAGGAATTACTGAGGGAGCCTTTATTCATACCAGAAAATAAAAAATTAGATGACCTAATGTTAGAATTTCAAGAGAAGAAAGTTCATTTAGCTATTGTTGTAGATGAATATGGAGGAACTTCTGGTTTAGTTTCCTTAGAAGATGTTATTGAAGAGATTGTAGGAGATATATCTGATGAGTTTGATGATGATAATTTATTGTATTCAAAGATTGACGATCAAAATTTTATTTTTGATGGAAAAACGAGCTTGCATGATTTGTGTCGAATTATTAATGAAAACAAAAATATTTTTGATCAATATAAAGGAGATGCTGAAACAATTGCAGGTTTTATATTGGAAATATCAAGGAGTTTCCCCAAAAAAAATAGCAAAATAAATTTTATGAAATTTATTTTTACAATTGAATCAATAGATAAAAAAAGAATTAAACAAATAAAACTGACAATTTTAGATAAATGAGAAATTATATATTCGTAATTTTTATAGTTTTATTTGGTTGTGAGAATTATTTCCTTCCAAAACAATCAGCTTATTTAAGACTAGATTACCCTAAGCCTGAATATAAATTGATAGACGATAAAGATTTTCCATTTTTTTTTGAAGCAAACACTATATTATCAGAAATTTCAGATATTGATATTAACCCAGAATCCATTGATTTTATTATAAACTATAATCAGCTTAATGCACAAATAAATTTTCAATACAAAAATGTTAATTCCAATGAAAAATTAAATGCTTATATATTGGATTTAAAAATGACAATTGAAACGCATTCAACGATGGCAAATAGTGTAAAGATTAAGGATTATAGTTTAAAAGAAAAAAATATTTTTGGGCGAATATTTGATTTATCTGGGGATGTAGCATCGCCTTACCAGTTTTATTTAACAGATAGTACTAATAATATCATTTCTGGCTTGGTTTATTTTAATATTAAGCCTAATTATGATTCTATCTTACCCGCTATTAATTATATTGAAAATGATATTATTCATTTGATTGAGTCTTTTAATTGGAAAAATTATAATAAATAATTGCACATGAAGAAGTGGACATATCTTATTAGCTTATCACTAATATGGGGAACTTCATTTATTCTTATAAAAAAGGCTCTAATAGGTTTAACCCCTATTCAGCTAGGGTCGTTAAGAATAATATTTTCATCTATTATTATTTTTATTTTTGCTTGGAATACCTTAAAATTAATAAATAAAAAGGAATGGAAATGGATAATTATTTCAGCATTTCTCGGAAGTTTTTTCCCAGCTTTTCTTTTTGCATTTGCTGAGACTGAAATAGATAGTTCAGTAGCATCTATATTAAATTCCTTGGTGCCGCTAAATACTGTTATTATTGGTGTAATTGTATTTAAGATAGCCTCTTCAAAAAAACAAATTATTGGTGTTGTAGTAGGGCTTATTGGGACTTACTTATTGATTGATGGAGGAATACAACTCAACCCTGATCAAAATTATTTGTATGCCGGACTAGTTATCCTTTGTTCATTTCTATATGGGTTTAATGTAAACATTATAAAAAAGTATTTAAATGATATTCCTGCAGTTACTATTGCTGCAGGACACTTTTCTGTAATTTTCATTCC
>JAAZXZ010000038.1 GCA_014239895.1 Flavobacteriaceae bacterium | reverse complement strand
GCTCCAGATGGAAGAATTATTATATTAAATGATGCTGTTCCTGGCGATATTGTAGATGTACAAGTGAATAAAAAACGCAAATCATATTATGAAGGAAAAGTGCTTAGAATAATTAAAAATTCTATTTTTAGGATTGAGCCAAAATGCACACACTTTAAAATATGTGGAGGTTGTAGCTGGCAGAATATGACTTACGAAAAACAATTGGAATACAAAGAAAAAGAAGTTATAGCTAACTTAGAAAGAATAGGAAATGTAAAACCTGGAAGAATTCTACCTATTATAGGATCAAAAAAGGATTACTTTTACAGAAACAAATTAGAGTTCTCTTTTAGTAATTCAAAATGGCTAACCCGTTCAGAAATAGAATCTAACCAAGTTATTGAAAATAAGAATGCATTAGGATTTCATGTTCCTGGGATGTGGAATAAGGTTGTAGATATTGATAAATGCTGGCTACAAAAAAATCCATCTAATAGAATTAGAAATTTTATTAGAACAACCTCTATTAAAATTGGTTTAGATTTTTTTGATTATAGAAATAATACAGGGGATTTAAGAACTATGATGATAAGAACATCTACAACTAGTGAAATTATGGTTCTAATTCAATTTTATAGAAAAAGTAAACTAATCACTATTCTTTTAGATAAATTGATAAATGAGTTTCCTAAGATTACTTCTCTTTTATATGTTATAAATAAAAAAGCAAATGACACTATTTATGACCAAAAAATCCATTGTTACTATGGACGAGATCATATATATGAAAAGATTCTGGATTTTAAATTTAAAATAGACTCTAAATCATTCTACCAAACTAATTCTAATCAAACAAAAGAATTATATAAAATTGTAAAGAATTTTGCTAAGATCAAATCTAACGAAGTTGTTTATGACCTGTATTCTGGTATAGGAACAATATCAATTTTTATTGCTAGTCAGGCTAAAAAAGTTATAGGAATTGAGACTGTTAATGAAGCAGTTCTTGCAGCTAAGGAAAATTTAACATTGAATTCTATAAAAAATGTTAGTTTTTTTACTGGTGAAATTAAAAATGTACTTAATACTAATTTTGTGAAAGAAAATGGCATGCCAGATACAGTAATTATTGATCCTCCAAGATCAGGCATGCATAAAAAAGCCTTAACTAATCTACTAGATATTGGGCCAAAAAAAATTATATACGTTAGCTGTAATAGCGCAACTCAAGCTAGAGATCTAGATTTATTTAAGGATTTTTATGAAATTGTTTGCTCTCAATCAATTGATATGTTTCCTCAGACTTATCATGTAGAAAATGTTGTACTTTTGGAAAAACGATAGATGAATCATTTCAAGCTAATAATATTAACAATGTCATTTCTTATTATAATAAGTTGTGAAAAAGATGATATTTGTCCAGATTCAACGCAAACAACACCTCAGCTAGTAGTTACTTTTTATGACGCTCTAGACCCACAACAAAGTAAAATAGTAGAATCTTTGGCAGTTTATGCAATAAAAGATTCTGAATTGATTTTAATTGAAAATATTAATGGCATAAATACGGATTCAATTGCAATTCCATTAAGAAATGATATTGGAGCGTCAAACTTTAGATTTATTAGAAATTATTCTGTTGAAAATAATATAATATTTGGAGATCTTAGTCATATATATATTGATTATGAAATGACAGATGTTTTTATTTCTAGGGCATGTGGGTTTATTACCAACTATTCTCTTTTATCAATTTTAAATGATAATTATGCTGATACGTGGATCACTGAATCTGAAATTGTTAACCCAGTAGTAACTAATGAAAATCAAGCACATGTTAAAATATTACATTAGTATAATCCTGCTTTTTAGCTCCCATATTCTATCATTCTCTCAGACTGAAACCGATTCTATATCATTTAAAAATAAGTTTGGAATAAGAGTTGGTGTAGACTTAGGTAAAATTTTAAACTCTGCATTTAGCGATGATTATGATGGAATTGAAATAAATGCTGATTTAAGAATATTAAAAAATGTCTATATCTCATCTGAGATAGGAACAGAAAAGAGGATTGTAACTAATGACTATTTAAGTACTGAATCTAAAGGAAACTATTTAAAAGCAGGAGGAGATTACAACATGTACACGAATTGGTTGGGAATGGACAACTTGATTTATGCTGGATTTAGGATTGGTTTTTCTAATTTCAGCCAAACAGTAAACAACTATACAATATATGATGTCAATAGCCAAACCTGGGGCCAAACCTCATCATTTATTCCAATTATAAATGACGATCTAAATGCTTTATGGATGGAGTTTGTTATAGGAGTTAAAACACAAGTTTTAAATAATTTGTTTTTAGGGTTTAATGTGCAACTAAAAAATCTTATATCTGAAAAGACAAAAAACAATATTGACAATATTTCAATTCCAGGATTTAATCGTACATATGATAGCTCTAGTTTAGGATCTGGATTTAGCTACTCAATATCATATCTTATTCCAATTATAAAAAAATAACTACAGCTTCTTTTTAGACCCTTTATATATCTCATAATTAACAAGTTTAGACTCTAAATTGGAATTATATAACTTAATCTTTTTCGATGGATGAAGTGCTATATGTTTTAACCCTTCAATATTACTAGTTATTAACCAAACATTAGAATTAGTGTAATTATTTTTTAAAGTATCTCCAATCCTGGCATACATATCCTTAACATCATATGAAATTCTTTTATCATACGGTGGGTTTAATATAATATGAAGATTTGACTCTTCATCTTTTGAAGTAGAAAGAAAATCTTTTTTCACAACCTTAATGTCTATTTTTAATTCAGCATTTTTTATATTTTCTATTGCCTTTTTTATAACCCCACTAGAGATGTCATAACCATAAATTTTATGATCAAATTTTCTTATTTTACTAATAACTGATTTTTCAATTACCTCAAATAGATCTTGATCCCAATCCTTCCATTTTTCAAAAGCAAATTCATTTCTATTTAAATTTGGAGCCATATTACATGCTATCATTGCTGCTTCAATCAGTATAGTGCCACCTCCGCACATAGGGTCTAAAAAGTCAGTATCACCATTCCATCCAGACAACATAATGATTCCTGCAGCTAAAACTTCATTTATAGGTGCAACTGTACCAAAAGCTTTATACCCTCTCTTATGCAAGGATTCTCCAGAACTATCCAATGAAACATTACAAGTGTTTCTATTTATATGAATATTAATTCTTAAATCCGGATATTTTAACTCAACATCTGGTCTTTTCTTAAATAAATCTCTAAAACGGTCAACAACAGCATCTTTAACTTTTTGTGAAACATACTTTGAATGATTAAAGAGTTGAGAATGGAATACAATAGAGCTTACAAGAAAAGAGTTGTCCTTATTTAAATACTTTTCCCAATCAATCTTATAAATCTTATTATAAAAATCCTCCTGATCTTTAAATTTAAAAGATCTTATTGGTTTTAAAATTTTAATAGCAGTTCTAAGACTTAAATTTGCTTTATACATAAACCCTTTATCTCCATAAAAACTAACACTTCTAGAGCCCTTCTCAATTTTCTGAGCACCTAGTTTTAAGAGCTCATTTGACAATATGTCCTCAAACCCATAAAAAGTCTTTGCTACCATTTTAAAATTTTCTTCCATAGATAATTTCTATTTGAAATCAAAAATACTTTATTTTTGAAGAGTTATATTATTAATTAATGACAAACAATAAATCAGAATGGTATTTAGATTGGTTTAATTCACCATTTTACCATCTATTGTATAAGGAAAGAAATTCGTCTGAGGCTACATATTTTATGAATAATTTAATCAACAAACTACAGATTGATAAAAACTCCTCTATACTTGATTTAGCTTGCGGAAGAGGAAGATACAGTCTTTATTTAAGTAATATCGGTCATAAAGTAACTGGAATTGACATCTCTAAAGAAAATATTAGTGAAGCAAAGAAAAATGAATCTGATAAACTAAATTATATACTTCATGATATGAGGTATCCACTTAATCAAAAATTCGATCTTATTCTTAATTTATTTACAAGTTTTGGGTATTACGAAAAGGATGCTGAAAATTTAAGCGTTATAAAAAGTATTAAGTCTAATTTAGAAACAGACGGACAAGCTGTGATAGATTTTTTTAATATTGACTATATATTGGATAATTTGGTTGAAAAAGAAGAAAAAAATATTGATAAAACAAAGTTTATAATAAATAGATATTTAGAGAACGATTTATTAGTAAAAGACATATCCATTTTATTAAATAATAAATCCTATAAGTTTCAAGAAAAAGTTAAAGCCTATAGAATGGACGATTTTTTAGCAATGTTTAAGAATTGTAATCTAAAACTTAAAGAAATATATGGAGACTATAAACTGAATTCTTTTAATAAAAACTCCTCTAATAGACTAATTATGGTTTTTAATTAAATTATTTTTCCCATTTTTTATTTAATTCAAATATATCATAGACTACATCTGGGTCTTGGTATTCTAATTTTTTATCCCTTAAAGCCCTTTGAATTATATCTTCAATAAGATAATCTTCTTCAACTGTATATGGATCAAATTCCTTCTTTAAAGACATATTAAAAATTCTAGCAGTATTATTATACCAAAATGCAATCCAACCGTTTCTTAATTCTTTGATAAGCTTATAGGTAGTTGTTCCTGTTTGACGATGGATTAGTTTAATCAAGATTTGACCTTCAGTTTGTGTGAATTTTCTTAATTCATCATAGAATTCATTTACAATAAATTTTTGAATTTTCTTTGTGTAATTTTTCTTATCTCTCCTTCTTTTTACAGGAGCTAATCTCTCATTTAATGTAGTTAATCTATTTGAAGCTAAAACAGCATAGTTATACACCTTAAGTGTTTTTCGTTTTAATATTAGATATTTTTGAAGTTCATTTGAATTTTTAAATCCTTTTTTTGGCAATAAAACAACCTTATCTAAACCTATTGAGCTTCTAATGACAGAATCACCTTGAATTTTTATATAATCAACTAAAGAATCAGAATCAACAACTTGAGAAAAAGCTGTAGTACTCAGAAAAAAAAGGAAAAATAGAACTCTTGTCATTTTTAAATTGTAATACTATTTCAGAAAATAAAATTAATACATAAAATTATGGGTAAAAATAAAGAAATCATCTTATTTTTACATAAATACTCTTTTTTAGAAAATTTTTAATTACTCACAAACATGAAGAATAAAAATGTCATAACAAAAAAGTCTCTAGCATTTTTAGAAAAGTATCTAAACAATGCATCTCCAACAGGATATGAATGGGAAGGTCAAAAAATCTGGATGAATTATTTAAAACCATACGTAGATGAGTTTATAACAGATTCATATGGAAGTGCTGTAGGGGTGATCAATCCGAAAAGTAAATATAAAGTTGTTATTGAAGGTCACGCTGATGAAATATCTTGGTATGTTAATTATATCTCTGATAAGGGATTAATATCTGTTATTAGAAATGGTGGAAGTGATCATCAAATTGCTCCAAGTAAAGTTGTTAATATACATACAGAAAAAGGTGTTGTTAAAGGAGTCTTTGGATGGCCTGCTATCCACACAAGAAAATCTGGAAAAGAAGAACCCCCTAAACTTGATAATATATTTATTGATGTGGGATGTAAAACTAAGAAAGAAGTAGAAAAATTAGGTGTTCATGTAGGGTGTGTAATTACATATCCAGACGAGTTTCATGTGTTGAATAAAGATAATTTTGTTTGCAGAGCTTTAGATAATAGGATTGGGGGATTTATGATTGCTGAAGTAGCTCGTTTACTTCATGAGAATAAGAAGAAGTTGCCTTTTGGATTATATATCACCAACTCCGTTCAGGAAGAAGTTGGTCTTAGAGGAGCGGAAATGATTACAAAAACAATTAGGCCAAATGTTGCAATAGTTACCGATGTTACTCATGATACGACAACCCCAATGATGAATCAAAAAACTCAAGGAGACTGTGAAATTAATAAAGGACCTGTAATTAGCTATGCACCTGCAGTGCAACAAAAATTACGAGAATTAATTATAAAAGCTGCTGAAAAGAATAAAATTCCATTCCAAAGAGCTGCATCATCAAGATATACTGGTACTGATACAGATGCTTTTGCTTATAGTAATGGTGGAGTGCCTTCTGCATTAATATCATTACCTTTAAGATACATGCATACCACTGTTGAAATGGTTCATAAAAATGATGTTGAAAATGTAATAAAAATGATATACCACTCGGTGCTAAATATTAAAAATGGAGATGATTTTAGCTATTTTTCTTAATTAATCTATGTATAAAGAATATATTGAAGAATACACCAATGATGGGAAGCCTACAGGTAAAAAATTTCTTAAGTCGGAAATTCACAAAAAAGGAATAATCCACTCCACAATACATCTTTGGATTTTCTGTGATAAAAGCAAAATTTTAATACAAAAACGTTCTAAATCAAAGGAAATAAATCCAGGGATATGGGATGTATCAGTTGCTGGTCATATCAAGTATGGTGAGAATTTTATAAATGCGGTAATTAGAGAATCTAAAGAAGAAACTGGTATCGAAATTCAAAAGGAAAAGCTAAAAAAAGTTGGGGTTTTTTATACTGAAGAATTTTATACTAATGTTACTGATAGAGAATTTCACCACACTTATATATATAAAATAAGTTCTAATGAAATTGATCTAGATTTTAATAATAATGAAGTTGAAGAATTAAAATTTATATCTCTTGATAATATGAAAGATCTAATACAAAATAATTCT
>JAAZXZ010000040.1 GCA_014239895.1 Flavobacteriaceae bacterium | reverse complement strand
CTAAAAGGTGTTCTATGTTGAGTTTTTTGGTTGAGTTTCCCGGCATGGTTTCCCGCTATTTGGTTTCCCGTTTCTGTATATTTAAGATAACAGGCTGGAACTTTTATGGAATAAATAACTTAAAATTGATTCCAGTAATATTTAAAAAATAGATCAGTAATTAAAAGACAAAGAGAAAAAAGAATATAATTCTAATTAATAATGATGAAAAAATGATGAAAAAAATACTAATAGCTTTAATCTTTATTCCTATAACGTTTGGTCAGGATGGATTAACTATTAGTGGAAAGATTATAGATAAAGTTTCGGGTCAGGATTTATCCGGTGCTAATGTATTTGAAACAACTACTGAGGAAGGAACATCAACTAATGTTGAAGGTGAATATTTATTACTTCTTCCGGAAGGGAATTACAAACTCAAAGTAAGTTATATTGGATATAATTCTATTGAGCGTGAAGTAGACCTAAATAAAAATATTACTATAGATTTTCAACTTGAACCTGATCCAATAGCAATGAGAAGTATTAATGTTTCAGGAATTGCACCTGATCACAATATTAAATCAACTGAGGTTAGTGTTGAAAGGTTAAGTATTCGTCAGGTTGAACAAATACCAGTAATTATGGGTGAAACGGATATAATGAAAACTATACAGCTTTTACCTGGGATTACTAGTATTGCTGAAGGACGTAGTGGATATATTGTTAGAGGAAGTGGAATCGATCAAAATTTAATTTTGATGGATGGAATGCCAATCTATTATTCATCTCATATGCAAGGATTGTACTCTGTGTTTAATTCTGACGCAGTTAAAGGATTAACAGTTTATAAAGGTGGTGTACCAGCTCGATTTGGAGGACGTGGTGCATCTGTATTAGATGTCAAAATGAGAGATGGAAATATAGAACAATTCCAAGGTAGCGTAAGTGCGGGCTTAATTACTTCAAAATTTTCTTTAGAGGCACCAATTATTAAGGACAAATTTTCACTTTTCTTGTCTGGGAGATCAACACGACTTAGTGGCGGTAGTTTATATGATAGAATAAATGATGGTACTCAAACCGGTGGCCGTCTGAATAGTGATAAAGTGACTGATGGCGGAAAAAACAGCGGAGGAAAAGGAGAGAGTAGTGAGGGTGGTGATTTTCGATTCTTTGCACCTAATGAAAGTTGGTTTGATATCAATGGTAAGGCCATATATCATATTAATGAAAAACAAAACTTGAATTTGTCTTTCTATATTGGAAGAGATAGTGCATATACAGTGGGGTTTACTGAATGGGGCAACCGTGCAGCATTATTGCGTTGGGAAAATCGCTTTGCAAATAAATGGTTATCAAATACCTCATATATATATAGTAAATATTATACATCTAATATTTCAGGGATTTATTATTTTCATTCTGGGATAAAGACACAAAGTCTCAAGCAGGAATTTTCATTTTTTCCAGATTTAAATAATGAGATAAGATTTGGCTTTAGCTCAGAATATCAAGATTATAATCATGGCTCATTAGAAGATGCAACTCAGAATGATGGAGGAAAATTTATGCCTGGGATGCATGGCCTTGAAAGTGCGCTGTATTTAGAAAATGATCAAAAAATAAATGACAGAATTTCTTTATACTACGGAATTCGAAATTCATTTTATCATCAATTAGGTCCAGGAGATCGATTTACTTATGATGAAGTGTCCAATGAACCTATAAATGCAGAATTCTTTTCTGGAAAATCAGATGTGATTTCTTCTTATAGTAACTTAGAGCCTCGGTTATCGATGACCTATCTTTTGTCAGAACAGAACTCATTTAAACTATCCTATAATCGCAATGCACAATATTTAAGAT
>JAAZXZ010000034.1 GCA_014239895.1 Flavobacteriaceae bacterium | reverse complement strand
TTGCAGCCAAGATTTATAGGGTTGGAATACTCATGTATGGAAAAAAACCTAGCTATAAAGAGTTAATTAAGTGGCTTAAATATTAATTTTAGGTATGTCAAAAATATTAATTGTAGAAGACGAGGCATCAATAAGAAGGGTTTTAGTCAAAATCCTATCAGAAGAAGATAAATCTCATGAAATATATGAGGCTGAAGATGGTTTAATAGCCTTAAACAAGATTAAAAAAGAAAATTTTGATCTTGTTCTTTGTGATATAAAAATGCCAAAAATGGATGGAATAGAAGTATTAGAATTTACGAAGAAAATTAAGCCAGAAATTCCTATAGTTATGATCTCTGGCCATGGAGACTTAGATACAGCAGTAGATTCAATGAGAAAAGGAGCATATGATTACATCTCAAAACCTCCTGATTTAAATAGACTATTGAACACTGTCAGAAACGCAATTGATAAGAAAAATTTGACTTTAGAAAATACTCTTTTAAAGAGAAAAATTATTAGTTCTTTCGAGATGATTGGAGAAAGCAAAGAATTAAACAAAATCAGAGATCTTATAAAAAAAGTTGCGATTACTGATGCAAAAATACTGATCACTGGTCCTAATGGAGCAGGAAAGGAGCTTGTAGCTAGATCTATTCATAGTACAAGTAATAGGGCTCATAACTCTTTAATAGAAGTTAATTGCGCTGCTATTCCTAGCGAATTAATTGAAAGTGAGCTCTTTGGCCATGTAAAAGGTTCTTTTACTGGAGCAATTAAGGACAAAACAGGTAAGTTTGAAGCAGCTAATAATGGAACAATTTTTCTTGATGAAGTTGGTGATATGAGTCTTTCTGCACAAGCAAAGGTCTTAAGAGTTCTTCAAGATAATTGTATTCAAAAAGTAGGAGGTGGTAAAGACATTAAAATTGATGTTAGGGTAATTGCAGCTACTAATAAAGATTTAAAAAAAGAAATTGATAAAGGTAAATTTAGAGAAGATTTATTCCATCGACTTGCGGTAATTATTATAAATGTTCCTTCTCTTAAAGAAAGAAGAAATGATATTCCATTGCTAATAAATTATTTTTCAACTAATATATCAAAGGCTCAAGGAACCAAAGAGAAGAAATTCTCTAAATCTGCAGTAAAATTATTAAAATCAATGAATTGGACTGGTAATGTTAGAGAATTAAGAAATGTAGTAGAGAGATTAATTATTCTTGGTGATGAAAAGGAAATTTCTGAAAAGAATGTTAAACAATTTGCTAAATAATTGACTTTACAATGAAAAACATCTTATTTATATTTTTCTTATCTATTAATATTTTTTCTCAAAATGATACAGAGACTATTAGAGCTATATATAATAATTCTCTTACAAATGGCAAGAGTTATCAATGGCTAGATTATCTTTCTAACCAGATTGGTGGACGTCTTTCAGGGTCCTTAAATGCTGAGAAGGCAGTTTATTGGACTAAATCTGAGCTTGAAAAAATAGGCTTAGATAAGGTTTGGTTACAACCTGTTATGGTGCCAAAGTGGGTAAGAGGGACGCCTGAATTTGCATATATTGAGAGTAAGCCTGGAAAAACAACCAATGTAAATATATGTGCACTTGGAGGATCTATAGCTACACCTGCTAGTGGCTTGAAGGCAAATATTATCGAGGTAAAAGACTTTCAAGAATTAGAACAACTTGGCAGGGAAAATATTGAGGGGAAAATAGTTTTCTATAATAGACCAATGGAAAAAACATTAATTGATACATTCAGGTCATATGGAGGTTGTGTTAATCAAAGATATGAAGGTGCTGTACATGCAAGCAAATATGGTGCTGTTGGAGTAATTGTTAGATCTATGAATTTATTACTTGATGATTTGCCTCATACAGGAAGCATGACTTATGATAATGTCCCTGTTCAGGACAGAATTCCTTCTGCTGCAATAAGCACAAATGACGCAGAATTACTCAGTACAATGTTAAAATTAGACAATAATATCAAATTTTATTTTAAACAAAATTGTAAGCAATTTAAGGATGTCTTGTCTTATAATGTAATTGGTGAATTAACTGGAAGTGAATATCCTAATGAGCATATATTAGTTGGAGGGCATTTAGATTCTTGGGATTTAGGTGATGGATCACATGATGATGGGGCAGGATGCGTTCAATCTATGGATGTCATAAGATTATTAAAATTATCAGACATCAAACCAAAAAGGACTATTCGTGTGGTTTTATTTATGAATGAGGAAAATGGTACTAGAGGAGCAATGAAATATGCTCAGGTAGTAGCGGAAAAAAAGGAAAATCATATTTTTGCCCTTGAGAGTGATGCTGGTGGTTTTTCTCCTAGAGGCTTTTATTTTGATAGTGATGATAAGAATTTTAATCAAATACTAGGATGGAAAGAGTTATTTAAGCCTTATTTAATTCATTTTTTTGAAAGGGGTGGTAGTGGAGCAGATGTAGGACCATTAAAGACTTCTATGAATGTGTTAAGTGGACTGAAACCTGATTCCCAAAGATATTTTGATCACCATCATTCTGCAAGTGATACTTTTGATGCAATTAATAAAAGGGAACTAGAGATGGGTGCTGCAACGATAACCTCTTTAATATATCTGATAGATAAATATGGAATCGTAAAAAAACCAAAATTATAATATGAGGTATTTTTTTATATTAGTTTTATCACTAAATTTTTTATACATGAATTCACAAGATAATCTTCCTTTTTATGAAATTTCAAATTATCCAGAGTCTTATTCTGAAGCTGAAATAGTTGGAAGAATGATTGATGGACTGGGTTTTAGATATTACTGGGCAACTGAAGGTCTAACAGAAAAAGATTTAAATTTTAGATTACCAAATGATAGTAGATCATCGATTGAGACTGTTGTACACATTTATGATCTATCAAATATGATATTGAATACTGCTTTAAATTTACCTATTGAGAAAAAATCTAATGAAGGAATGGAATTTAAAGAAATTAGAGAAAAAACCTTATTCAATCTTAAAGAAGCATCTGATATATTTAAGAAAACTAAAAATTTTGATAATCATAACATTATTTTTCTAAGGGATTCTAAAAAAGTTGAATATCCGTTTTGGAATCAATTAAATGGTCCAATTGAAGATGCAGTGTGGCATTCTGGACAAATTGTGGCATTTAGAAGAGCAAGCGGAAATCCAATTAGTAAGAAAATAAGTGTTTTTACAGGTAAGGTTAGGGAAGATTAATCAAGATTATTAACTGTTCTTCTAATTTCTAGCAAATTTGTTAATAACTTTTCAAGATTGCTTAGATTTAGCATATTTTCACCGTCACTTTTAGCATTTCCTGGGTTAAAGTGTGTTTCTATAAAGATACCATCAACATTATTTACTACTCCAGCTCTTGCTATTGTTTCAATCATTTTAGGTGACCCACCTGTTACGCCAGATAATTGATTTGGTTTTTGAAGAGAATGCGTAACATCCAAAACTGTAGTGGCAATATCTTGCATTGTTGGAATCCCTCTAAAATCTACAACCATATCCTGGTATCCAAACATGGTCCCCCTATCAGTTATCATTACATTATTATTACCTGATTTTGTTATTTTTTCGACCGCATGCTTCATGCTATCAGGACTCATAAATTGTCCTTTTTTAATGTTGATAGTTTTTCCTGTTTTTGCAGCTGCTATAAGTAGATCAGTTTGTCTTGCTAAAAAAGCAGGTACTTGTAAGATGTCAACGTATTTAGAAGCTAATTTTACATCAGATATTTGATGAATATCAGTTAATACAGGAATGTCATAAGAATCTGAAATATTTTTTAGTACAGCTAGAGCTTTCTCATCTCCTATACCTGTAAAACTGTCTAATTTGCTTCTATTAGCCTTCTTAAAACTTCCTTTGAATATAAAAGGAATTTCAAGTTTATTGGTAATAGTTAATATTTCTTGAGCAATCCTATTAGCCATTTCATCTCCTTCTATTGCACAGGGACCTGCTATTAGGAAAAAACTGTTTGATGTATTATGTTTTAGTTTGGGAATATTCTCTAATTTCATGATTTTCCTTGAAATATTTTGAGTAAAGTTATTATTATTTACCCAATTACTATCTTTTTTAACCTTATTTTAAGATAAAAGCATTGAAAAATAAACAGTAATTCTTATAATCGTTTAAATTATTCTTAGAAAAGAAGGAAATATTTTCATTTTTGATGATAATTTATGTTTAAAATCATGTTTTTACTCATATAAAATGATAAATTTCACTAAATACAAATTAATTTGTATTTTTGTTGCTTAACTAACTAATTAATTAATTAAGTATTATGGAAAAATTATTAAATCGCTTAATTGATCTCCCTAGTGAGGTCAACGGAATGTTACCTTGGAATTGCTGGAACTCATGTATGAGTGATTCAGAAGGTAATTTAGCAAGTTGGGCAGGAGACGTTTTTAGAGTCGGTGCCTTTGTAACTTGGTTTTGTTCAGTCTGGGCATCTCTTTCTATCCTTTGGACAGGAGGAATGGGTGAAGGGGCTGCAATTGCAGGAAGTCTTCTGGGTATGGCCGTATGGGTATACGCTGCTTTTCCTATCGCTATGGTCGTAAGAGGCGCTGGTGAGGAAGTTGCGGCTTCAAAAGGAGATACTGTCAGCCTTTTATTTTATGACTTACCAATGGCAACTATTAAAGCAGTTGGATATATTACAGCTCTAGTAGCTACATTTGCTGCAATCGTAGCAGCTGTATCTGCTGTTTCAGCGGGGTTTGTTGATATGACTGGCGGAGTTGATGTTGGCTATATGGCTAACTTTGACTATGCTTACGCTCTTCCAGCTTCAGCCATGGATGCATTTACTGGCATGATTGGTTTAGAATGGGTAGGCGGAGTGCTTAACGATTTCTGGGCATGGGATGTTTCTAGAGCAGGTGATGGCACCTGGGCTGGTGATGTTGTCGCTTCTGCTTGGGGATTTGTACAAGTAGCTGTTATCCTAGCTAAGCTATATGTTGTAATGGCAATCTATACTTGGGTATGGACAATTTTAAATACTTTATTTAACTGGGTTAAGAGTCCATCTCTACCAATTAGATCAAAGTAATTTAAACCATATATAAATTATAAAAAAAGGCCCTATGATCAAGGGCCTTTTTTTTATCCTTTTTTTCTAATATTAGTTTAGAAAAATACTAAATCTTCTTACATTCCGTTTTTTTATTTAATCTTATAATATGTTTTCTTTATCTCTATATAATTCTTCTTTAAAGTCTCAATGGGATAATTTTATTAATGAATCTAAGAATGGAACATTTTTATTTAATAGAAATTTTATAGAATACCATAAAAACAGGTTTAAGGATTATTCTATATTATTTTATAAGCAGGATAAACTTATTGCAGTTTTGCCAGCTAATAAGCTAGATGACAAGATATATTCTCACCAAGGGCTGACATATGGAGGACTAATTCTTTCAAAACAAATTAAATTTCCCGATGTTTTTGAGATATTTAACTTACTTCTATCTCATTTACATGAAACTAATTATTCGACCTTAATAATAAAGGAAATACCTGAGATATATAAATCATTGCCAAGTGGTGAAGTAAATTATCTATTACATAGAATGAAAGCTAAATTAATTAGAAGAGATGTTTTATCTGTTATTAAACTTGGCAATAGCTCCTTTTCAAGAGATAGGATTCAGGGTAACAAAAGAGGAAAAAAAAATAAACTTACTATAAAAGAGACATCGAGTTTTGAGGAATTTTGGAATACTCTTTTAATTCCTAATTTAAAAAACAAACATAATGTGGCGCCAGTGCATTCTTTTGAAGAAATAACTATTTTAAATGAATTTTTCCCAAAGAAAATAAGACAGTTTAATGTATACTTAGATGATAAAATTGTTGCAGGAACTACTATATTTGAAACGAAAACCACTGCGCATGTTCAATACATTTCTGCTAATGCAGAAAAAAATAAACTAGGAAGTTTAGATTATTTATTTACTTATTTAATAGAGGAGGTCTTTAATAAAAAAGATTATTTTGATTTTGGAACTTCAAATGAGAATAATGGTGAATTTGTTAACCAAGGCTTACTATATTGGAAAGAAGGCTTTGGTGCGCGATCTATAACACAAGACTTCTATGAAATTCAGACAAAAAATTATACTGCTCTCAAGGATTTAATAACATAATCTATTTTATCCACAATAATTTTCTTAGATGAAAATTTA
>JAAZXZ010000072.1 GCA_014239895.1 Flavobacteriaceae bacterium | reverse complement strand
CATGGCTTGACGGGCGGTGTGTACAAGGCCCGGGAACGTATTCACCGGATCATTGCTGATATCCGATTACTAGCGATTCCAGCTTCACGGAGTCGAGTTGCAGACTCCGATCCGAACTGTGATAGGTTTTATAGATTCGCTCCTACTCGCGTAGTGGCTGCTCTCTGTACCTACCATTGTAGCACGTGTGTAGCCCAGGACGTAAGGGCCGTGATGATTTGACGTCATCCCCACCTTCCTCACAGTTTGCACTGGCAGTCTTGTTAGAGTTCCCGACATGACTCGCTGGCAACTAACAACAGGGGTTGCGCTCGTTATAGGACTTAACCTGACACCTCACGGCACGAGCTGACGACAACCATGCAGCACCTTGTTTAGTGTCCGAAGAAAAACCTATTTCTAGATCTGTCACCAAACATTTAAGCCCTGGTAAGGTTCCTCGCGTATCATCGAATTAAACCACATGCTCCACCGCTTGTGCGGGCCCCCGTCAATTCCTTTGAGTTTCATTCTTGCGAACGTACTCCCCAGGTGGGTCACTTATCACTTTCGCTTAGCCACTCAGACCGAAGTCCAAACAGCTAGTGACCATCGTTTACGGCGTGGACTACCAGGGTATCTAATCCTGTTCGCTACCCACGCTTTCGTCCCTCAGCGTCAGTTAATTGTTAGTAATCTGCCTTCGCAATTGGTATTCTGTGTAATATCTATGCATTTCACCGCTACACTACACATTCTAATCACTTCATAATAACTCAAGATAACCAGTATCAAAGGCAATTCTACAGTTAAGCTGCAGGATTTCACCTCTGACTAAATTATCCACCTACGGACCCTTTAAACCCAATAATTCCGGATAACGCTTGGATCCTCCGTATTACCGCGGCTGCTGGCACGGAGTTAGCCGATCCTTATTCTTACAGTACCGTCAAGCTTTCTCACGAGAAAGTTTTTCTTCCTGTATAAAAGCAGTTTACAACCCATAGGGCATTCATCCTGCACGCGGCATGGCTGGTTCAGACTTTCGTCCATTGACCAATATTCCTTACTGCTGCCTCCCGTAGGAGTCTGGTCCGTGTCTCAGTACCAGTGTGGGGGGTCCCCCTCTCAGGGCCCCTATCTATCGCAGTCTAGGTGAGCCGTTACCTCACCTACAAACTAATAGAACGCATACTCATCTCATACCGTAACCTTTAATCATAAAAAGATGTCTTTAAATGATACTATAGAGTCTTAATCCAAATTTCTTCGGGCTATTCTCTAGTATGAGGTAGATTGTATACGCGTTACTCACCCGTTCGCCGGTCGTCAGCAAAGTGCAAGCACTTTCTGTTACCCCTCGACTTGCATGTATTAGGCCTGCCGCTAGCGTTCATCCTGAGCCAGGATCAAACTCTTCATCGTTAAATTTTAAATATATTTAACAACTAAAGAAATTCTATCTATCATCTCAAAATGGTTTATTCTCTGAAAATAAATTAAAAATTTATTTTACGCTGTCAATCAATTCAATATTTTAATGAACATAGATTTCAATCTGCTTCTCTATAAAATATAGCAGGACGCAAATATAAAACCGTTTTTTTTGCTTCCAAAACTTCATTTGGTAAATAAATTAATATTTATTAACAAATTTTAACCATATAAATGGCCGTTTTGGCTAATAGCGGATGCAAATATAGGATCTTTTTGCTATGTACAAAATATTTTACAGGTATTTTTCAGAGAAAAATTTGATGTATCTAGCTGTCAATTAGTTAACTAAAGGAAAAAGTTCCAAACTAATCCAAACCTAAATGAAAAATCCCTGTATGGATAATTTGGGGCAGAATAAAAATTATAACCAGTAAATGAAGAGTTAAAATGCTCTAATTTAAAATACAGTCTAGTTTGTTGAATTTTAGCATTTATAAAAAAGTCTATTAATGGAAATCCTCCAATTTTTTTACTGTTTTGTACATAAAATTCCGATAAAAGCGGATCATATGAATTCATGTAAAATTTTGAAAAATAACTTATACTAAATCCTGTCTGTAAAAAAAGTGCCTTATCAAGTAAATGGCTGCTATAATAAATTGAATTTCTAGCAATTATTTCAGGCACATTAAGGACTCCTGAAGCATTAGAAATTTTTTGATATTGGATTTGATTATCAAAAAAGAACTTATTTATTGAAAACTCTCTTGAAACTCTAAGTTTGATTAGATTAATATTATCTGAATATTGAAATGGTTTGATAGCATTAAGATTGTCCTTTGTAAAGTAGGTGTAATTTTTAATGCCTATGTAATCTAGGCTTAGATTAAAGTATTTATTAGATTTAAATTCCAAATTAAATTCTCTATTTTCAATATTTTCAAAGCTATTCTCCCAATTATAAGAAATGTAATTACTCTTAAATAATGAAAAGTTGTAATTGGGCTGGTGGGAAGAAATAGATATGTTACCCATTATATCTATATCATCATTTAACTTATAAGACAAATTACCATACAGTGAATTCCCAGAAATATCTTCTGAAATTGAGGATGAAAAGTTTGCGTTAATATTAAATTTATTTGTTCTTTTAGAATAAGATCCATAGATAGTCATACCGCTATGTTTAATACCATCAGGAATCCCAGAGATATTTAAAGAATCAATATTCCCAAAGTTGTATTTATGATTATTATATTCCAGGCCTAAATTAAAATCTCCAAGGTTTTTTGTTTTATAATCCGCATCAATTTTAAATAAAAAACTTCTTAATCTCGATTTATCATCAATTCCTGAAAAATTATAGGATTCGCCAAAATACTCATTCGCAGAAGACTGGTTAAATTTATAAAATCTTTTTTCATATGAAATTGTATTTCCAATTGACAGCGTGTTTGATATAATAGAATCTGTTTTCTTACTTAAATTATAGCTATGATCTACATAATATCTTCTTCCAACAAGCTCATTATCTGCATTCTCAAAATAAGGATCAAAAACTGATCTATCAAGAAATTGATCAGTACCGTTTTCAAAATCTATAATATCTTGATCTCTTATACCCCCATTTTGTTCTGCAAATAATTTTTGACTAACATAATGTGTCCTAAGCATATATCTTTTGTCTTCAGAATTATAATTTGTTGAAAATCTAAAATTTGATGAACTAGATAAAAAGTGCTGATAATTTCCTAAAGATCTGAGACCTTTTCTAGAAATAGTAAAATTGAAGTTTCTTGAAGTATTTACAGAATACAGAGCATCTAATAATTGACCCTGCTCAAAAGCTGATCTATACATCAATTCTGTAAATGGAGTCGGCATGTCATAATAATTTACATCTTCTATCTCCATATAACTAAAATGTTTTGCTCTAGAACCAAAAGATGGAAAAAGTTTTACTTTATCAACATTATAACTTAAGTCATTATAAGTGTGTCCAGTATTAGAAAAAGGAATTAATTCAAAATTATCTTTCCTCAAATAATTTATCTTATGAAATTTATTTATTGTTAATGAAGTATCTACAATTATTGTATCACCTTGGTGATTAATAATTAGGTAATCCTCAATTTTTGCATTTAAATTTTTTATTAATCTTGTGCTTTTTTGATCCCCATAATTAGTTCTAATAGAATCCGATAAACCTGACAATGAAATATCATCACTAAAATCAATGATTGGAGGGTTTTTTTGAGAATATGATCTAACAATAAAAATTGATAGTATAAATAATAGAAAATAATTTTTCATATTTAGCTAATATCGTTACAAAATTAATTACATTCCAACATATCTAGATTAATTAACAAAATTTTTTGATGCTAGAATCACAATATTCTGACTATGATTATGAATGCGGCACTGATGAAGCAGGAAGAGGGTCATTAGCAGGGCCAGTAACTGCAGCCGCTGTTATTTTAAATAAAAATTTTAAAAGCAATCTAATAACAGACTCAAAAAAGCTGTCTGTAAATCAGAGAAAAAAAGCAAAAAAATTAATACTAGAAAATTGTATTGCATATGCAATATGTAATGTAAGCAATAAAAAAATAGATAAAATAAACATTCTCAACGCATCAATATTAGCCATGCATAAGTCAATAAAAAAATTGAATCATAAAGTTGATTTTATTGTTGTAGATGGCAACAGGTTTAAACCCATTAATAATATTGAATTCAAGACAATAATTAAGGGAGATCAGAAATATCTAAATATAGCAGCTGCGTCTATACTAGCAAAAACATATAGAGATAATTATATGGAAAAATTACATAAAGAATATCCTGAATATAATTGGAAGAATAATAAAGGATACCCAACTAAGGAGCACAAATTATCTATCAATAAATATGGGATAACAAAATATCATAGAAAATCTTTTAAGTTATATGATGAACAATTAAAAATCAATTTTTAATTTTATAATGTGATTATATCAAAAATGAGATTAAATCCATTATATCTACTTATAGTTTTTTTTATATACAGCTGTAATTTTATAGATAAAAACTCCTCCTCACTTAATAATTT
>JAAZXZ010000113.1 GCA_014239895.1 Flavobacteriaceae bacterium | reverse complement strand
GGTTATATGTATAATCTTTATGGTTTTGGATACATCCAAGAACTTGAACTTATTAGAGAGTCAGGTTTTCACCCAATGGAAGTTATAAGGGCCGCTACACTTCATGCTGCTGAAGCAATTGGTATGGAAAAAGAAATAGGAACTATTGAAGTTGGAAAATATGCAGATATGATAATTATGGAAGAAAATCCTCTTAAAAACCTGAAATATCTATACGCAACAGGTGATATAAAAATTGATGATAATAATGAAGCAGTAAGAGTTGGAGGAATTAAGTATACAATAAAAGATGGAATAATTTTTGATGCTAGGCAACTACTTAAAGATGCTAAAAAAATTGTTGATGAAGAAAAATCTTCTACTCCAGGATGGGAAAAGTTTTTAATGGACGAAATAGAAAGAGAATGAATTAAAGAAGGAGCCAATTGGTAGCTTGTTCAAATAGGGATAAACTAATAATTATAGCTATAAAATATTTGTTAATTAACAGGAACATTCTTCACAAGAACATTCTTCACAAGAGCAATTCGTGCAATCACCGTTTACACAAGCCTCACACGTACATTTACATTGATTTTCCATAGTATTAAAAATTGTATTAAAGAATAAAGTTAATTATTTTTAATCTACAAATTGTATTTATCGCCAAACTTTGCAAAATTAAATCCTAATTTTAATATACTATCTCTGAGATTTATTTTTTGATTCAATAATGGGTTAGTATGATTAAAATGTATGAAATGTATTTTATTTTTTGTGCCTAAATCTTCATCCATAAAAATATCTATAGTCTCTAAAACAAAAGGATGAGGAATTTCCTTCATAGATCTATTAATTTCATCTCCACTAAAAAAAGTAGCATCTAAAAAGGCATAATCAACAGATTTTACCTCGTCTACAATACTCTTTTTCCACAGATCCCATTTGTCAATATCAGGAATAAAGAGCGCCGACTTATTCTTCCCTATTATTTTATACCCAACCGTTTCAGAAAATTCATCACGATGAGGAACATTAAAAGGTGTTACTATTAACTCATTTGATAATTGAATGTTTTGATTATGATTTATTTCCTTTAAATCGATATTGTCTAATGAGATCAATTGACTCCAGGGGCCATTGTTCTCTAAAAAATTTTTCATTCTTGGCATGGTATAAATTGGAATTTTATTAGCTCCTAGAGCCTCTCTGCCTAAATACATTAATCCAGAATAGTGACCTATATGTGCATGCGTTAATAATATTCCATCAATTAATTTTTTATTTGTAACACCACTTTTTAAATATTTGATTTGTTCACCAATATCAGGAGTAGCCTCAAATAAATAATACTTGCCATTCTCAATATCGGTAAGTCCAATACTAGTTACATAGTATTTATTATCTCCTATATTTTTATTACAACAATCTTTTTTACATCCAATATGCGGATATCCTGCGTCCTGAGCTATTCCTAGAACAGTGATAAAATTATTGTTATTTGATGTCTTATATTCTGAACAAGAAAAAATAGTAGCACATAAAATGAAGACTATCAATTTATTTTCCCTTAAAATACTGAGTAAATTAATTATCATCTAAATCACAATTTTCATCATTAAATTCAACCTCAACCGTATAATGCTCAAATTTGTATTCCTTCAAAATATCCTTCACATCAAATTTCACCTTTTTAAAATTATTTAAATTTGAATTATCATCTATCTTAATATGAGCAGTAAATACATTATGCTCTCCTTCCAATGACCATACATGCATATGATGAATTGAATTTACAAAGTCAATGTTTAGAATTTTTGATTCAATTTCATTTATATCTAAATCTTCTGGAACTCCTTGTAAAAAAATAAAAAGAGTCTGTTTTAGTCTAATAAATACATTCCATAAAATGTAAATTGTTATTAAAAGAGATAACGCTGGATCTAGATAATGTATATCTTTAAAATTTAAAATTATTCCCACAACTAGAACAGCAACCCATCCCAACACATCCTCAACTAAATGCCAAGAAGCTACCTTCTCATTCATGGTTTTCCCACTGCTTAATTTCCATGCAGCATATCCATTAACTAATACACCAATTACTGCAAAAAAGATCATACCCTTTGCGTCAGTATGTTCAGGTTCTAGAATTCTTCCAACAGCTTCAGTTATAACATATAAAGAGCCAATAATTAGTATAACACTATTTATAAGGGCTCCTAATAGTGAAAACCTTTTATATCCAAAAGAAAATTTCTTGTTAGATTTCTTGTAAGATTTTTCTTCTAAATACCATGAAGTACCCAAAGAAATCGTATCTCCTAAATCATGTATTGCATCTGATATAATTGCAATGCTATTTACATAAAGACCTCCAATTATCTCTAAAATAGTAAATGCAAAATTTAAAAAAAAAGCAACTTTTATGTTATTCGAAGAATGATGATGATGATCGTGATGATGTCCCATTCTATATTAATTTAGAATCAATTAATATTTCCTCCATTTGTTTTTTTAGACTTATTGCTTCTTTTTCAGCTGCTTGAGCAAAATTTTCATCATTACCAGAATAAATGATACCCCTAGAAGAATTTATAATAATACCTATATTATTATTTATTGTCTTTTTACAAACTTCCTTTAAGTTACCTCCTTGAGCTCCAATACCAGGAATTAACAGAAAATTATCAGGAATTATTTTTCTAATTTCTTCAAGATATTCTGTCTTTGTAGCGCCTATGACATACATTAAATTTTTTGAATTATTCCAGGTCTTCGAAGATTTAATTAAATCCATAAAAACATAGTCGTTTGCAGTTGATATTAATTGCAAATCTTTAGATCCTTCATTTGAGGTCAGTGCTAATATAATAGTGTTCTTGTCGTTATATTCTAAAAACGGCTCAACGGAATCTCTCCCCATATATGGATTTACAGTAATACTATCAAAATTTAATTGTTCAAAAAAAGACCTGGCATACATTCTGCTTGTGTTTCCAATATCGCCTCTTTTAGCATCAGCAATTGTAAAAATTTCAGAATAATTATTATTTATATAATTAATTGTTTTCTCTAAAGCTTTCCAGCCCTTAATACCATATGCTTCATAAAAAGCTGTGTTAAGTTTATATGCAATGCAGTGCATATGTGTATTATCAATTATTGATTTGTTAAATTCAAAAATCGGATCATTCTTGTCAAGTAAAAATTTTGGAATTTTTTCTAGATCAACGTCAAGACCCACACATAAAAAAGATCTTTTAGATTTAATTTGATTAACTATTTTTAATACTTCCACTATTGTTTATTAGTTGCTTGAATTTAATATTTCTGAATTTTCAGCTAACATTAATTCATCGATAATCTTTTGAATATCTCCATTTATTACTTTTGGCAAATCATACAATGTCATTCCTATTCTATGCTCTGTAATTCTTCCTTGAGGATAATTATATGTTCTAATCTTTGCACTTCTATCACCAGAAGATACCATACTCTTCCTTTTTAAGGATTCTTCAGAACGTCTTTTTTCGACTTCCAATTCATATAATCTAGCTCTTAAAACTTTTAAAGCTTTATCTAAATTTTTATGTTGAGATTTTTGATCTTGACAACTAACAGTAATTCCTGATGGTTCGTGATGAAGTCTTATAGCAGAATATGTAGTATTCACAGATTGACCTCCAGGACCTGTTGATGTAGTTCTTTCAATTCTTACATCCTGCATATTTAAATCAACATCAAATTCTTCTGCTTCTGGCAAAACAATAACCGTAGCAGCACTGGTATGAACCCTTCCTTGAGTCTCAGTTTGAGGTACTCTCTGCACCCTATGTACGCCTGCTTCAAATTTTAAGTTAGCATATACTTCCTCTCCACTAATATCAAAAATTATTTCCTTATATCCTCCTGATGTTCCCTCATTAAAATCCACCAAATTTACTTTCCATCCTTTACTTTCACTGTATTTTGAATACATCCTATATAAATCTCCTGCAAATATACTTGCTTCATCTCCACCAGTTCCAGCTCTAATTTCCATTACTACATTCTTTGAATCATCTGGATCCTTAGGTATTAACAATAATTTCAATTCTTCTTCAAATTTTGAAAGTTCTTCCTTAGATTCACTCAATTGAATTTTTGCAATTTCCAGCATCTCCTCATCTTTTTCATTTGAAATTATTTCTTGAGCTTCTGAAATATTTGATAGTATAGACTTATAGCCTTGTCCCTTATCAATAATTTTTTTTAATTCTTTATATTCTTTGGAAAGCTTAATGTACTGCTTTTGATCTGATAAAATTTCTGGTTTAATCATCAAATCACTTAATTCTTTAAATCGATTTTCGAGATTTTCTAATTTTTCTAACACATCAAAATTCTTGAATTGTAAAAATACAATAAATTATGGATAGAGATTATGCAATCAACTAATATTGAAAATCCCCAAATTGAGATTTTATTGTTAGTTTCTTTGAGTTCGATTTTTCAACTTTTCCAATAATTCTACCCTCAACATTAAATCTCCCTGAAATGTTTATTATTTCATCTGCAATTTGGGGTTCTACATATAACTCCATTCTGTGACCACAATTAAAAACTTTATACATTTCATGCCAAGTTGTTTTAGATTCTTTTTGAATCAGTTTAAAAAGCATTGGTGGATCAAACATGTTGTTCTTAATTACATGTAAGTTTTCAGAAATAAAATGGAGAATTTTTGTTTGTGCTCCTCCACTACAATGAACAATTCCTTTAATTAATTTTTTATCGCATTCTTCCAGTATTGACTTTATTATTGGAGCATAAGTTCTTGTTGGTGATAAAACTAATTTACCAGCATCTAAATCAACACCATCAAATACTTGATCTAAACTTATAGATCCAGAATATACTAGATCATCTGGAACCAATGGGTCATAGCTTTCCGGATATTTTTCTGCTAAAATTTTGTTGAACACATCATGTCTTGCCGATGTTAATCCATTACTTCCTATGCCACTATTATATTGATTTTCATAAGTTGCCTGACCAAATGATGATAATCCAACAATAACATTACCCTCCTCTATATTTGAATTATCAATCACATCAGATCTTTTAATTCTGCCTATAACTGTTGAATCAACAATAATTGTACGCACTAAATCTCCAACATCAGCAGTTTCACCTCCAGTTAATTTGATGCTTATTCCATGTGTGTTTAAATCTTCTATTAATTCTTCAGTTCCATTGATGATAGCTGAAATAACCTCTCCATTAATTAAATTTTTATTTCTTCCTATAGTTGATGAAAGCAATATATTATCAGTTACTCCTACGCATATTAAATCATCAATGTTCATAATCAATGCATCCTTAGCAATTCCCTTCCAAACAGAAATATCACCCGTCTCTTTCCAATACATATATGCTAAAGAACTTTTTGTTCCAGCTCCATCAGCATGCATAACTAAACAATACTTTTCATCATTAGTTAAATAATCTGGTACAACTTTACAAAAAGCTTTGGGGAATAAACCTCTATCTATTTTCTTTATAGCATTATGTACATCTTCCTTTGATGCTGAAACTCCTCTACGAGAATATCTTTCGTTTAAATTATTACTATGCATTCACCTGAAATATGCTAACAAAAGTATTAAAGAAATTTTTAAGATCGTGATGAATTAGTGATAAGATTTCTTAAAAATAAATCTAGATTATAATCGTTATTAACATTTATATAGAGATTTTCAATTCTAACTACTTAACTATCCCTATAAATTTTAATTTTTATAATGTTTATAAAAAGTTTAGAAAGTAAAAAAAAAAATTTAACAATAAATAAATAATTTGATATATTGATTTAGTTGTTTAATCATATATTTTTAAACTCAAAAAATCAGTAAAATGAGTAAATCTAAATTGGAGTATATTTGGTTAGATGGTTATAAACCAACACAAAACCTAAGAAGTAAAACTAAAGTCGTTGAAGATTTTGATGGCAAATTAGAAAGCTGTTCTATGTGGGCTTTTGATGGAAGCTCCACTCAACAGGCTGAGGGTGGATCATCCGATTGTTTATTAAAACCTGTAGCTATATATCCCGACCCCGTTAGAAAAAATGGGTGGCTAGTTATGAACGAGGTTTTAAACTCTGATGGTAGTGCTCATGAATCAAATGGTAGAGCCAATATTGATGATGACGATGATGATTTTTGGTTTGGTTTTGAACAAGAATATTTTCTTTGGGACCCTGAAACAAATCTTCCAATTGGATTTCCTAAGGACGATACACCTCAAGGTCAATTTTATTGTTCAGTAGGTGCAAAGAATAATTTTGGAAGAGAAGTTATGGACAGACACCTAGACATATGTTTAGATGCTGGTATAAATGTTGAAGGCACTAATGCTGAAGTAGCAGCAGGTCAATGGGAGTTTCAAACTTTTGCTAAAGGTGCTGCAAAGTCTGGAGATGAGATGTGGGTTGCTAGATATTTACTTGAAAGACTTGCCGAAGAATATGGCTTAGCAATTGAGTATCATCCAAAACCTCTTGGAGATACAGACTGGAATGGTTCAGGAATGCATGCAAATTTTTCAAATACAACTCTGAGAACATGTGGATCAAAAGAAACATATGAAAAAATTTGTGAAGCATTTAGGCCCGTAGTTAAAGAGCATATTGCCGTTTATGGCGCATTCAATGATCAAAGATTGACAGGCAAGCATGAAACACAATCAATTCATGAATTTAGTTATGGAGTTTCTGACAGAGGAGCTTCTATAAGAATTCCTATTATGACTGTAGAAAATGGATATAAGGGATGGCTTGAAGATAGACGTCCATCTTCCAATGGTGATCCATACAAAATTGCAGCAATAATTATTAAAACTGTTAAATCTGCATAATAGTTTTAATAACTATGATGCAAATGCTAATAAAATAAATATTGAGTATAGAAATAATAGAAAAAAGCCTTTAATTTTTCCAATAACATTTTTCTTTGGTAAAAGAGCTATTAGTAATACTAGCAAAGCGAAAACTAGCATCCATATAATATCTCTGCTTAAAATTTCTGTATCATCAACTACAATAGGCTTAATAATTGAAGTTATTCCTAATACAGAACCTATATTAAAAATATTTGATCCTATTAAATTTCCTAAAGAAATTCCTTTTTCATTTTTTACTATTGCAAGAAGAGATGTTGCTAATTCAGGAATACTAGTTCCAATAGCAACAATAGAAACAGAAATAACAGCCTCACTTACTCCAATTTGCTCAGCAAAATTAATAGCGCCATAGACTAACCATTCAGCTCCATAATAAAGCGAAAGTGAAGCTATAATTAGCCATAAAATTATTTTAAAATTTGTTGAATGAATTAAATTATTGTCAATAGAATCCTGCTGATATGTTTTTAAAGAAGACCTAAGTATAAAGATTATAAATATAATTAAAAGGGAAAATAAAACTATACCATCATATTGATCAATGATATTATCTCTTGCAATTATAACATATAAGATAATTGAAAAAATAAACATTACTGGCCAATCAATTTTATAAAATGATTTTTCAACATACATGTTTCCTATAATACATGTAAGGCCTAAAACTAATCCTATATTTGCTATGTTTGAACCAATTACATTGTTTATTGCTATAGATGGAGAATCATTAATAGCTGCATTAATACTTACTATAAGTTCAGGCAGTGATGTCGCAAATGCTACAACTGTCATTCCTATTACTAGCTTTGAGAGATTTAGCTTTAAGGATAGAGCTACAGAGGATCTTACTATAAATTCACCTCCGATAACTATTAGAATAAAACCAATAAACATCCATAATAAATGCATTCTAATTAAAGTTTAATTAATAATAATTTTTTTATATAAGATTTTATTATTTTTTCTGATTTTCATAATATATATTCCACTAGACAATAGTAATTCAATTTTGTTAGTGTTAAAATTTTCAATGTCATATACTCTTTTTCCTATTTCTGAATAAATCTCAATTTTTGAGTTATTTAATATTGAGTTAAAGAAAATCTCTCCATTGGTTGGATTAGGGTATATCTTAAAATCATCTTCAGAGTCTAAATTTGTAATACTTAAACTTTCATTCCACTCTTCTCCATAATTATCACCCCATATGAAATTTACCAAATTAGGATGATCAATAAAAGGATTTCTATTTTCTTGATAGCTATAAATAACACTATTTCTGTTTATTTCATAGTCATCTACCGGATCGTCAGTGTGCCATTGAAGTAACGATGAGAGTTTGCCTAAAATAGGATCAGTATTATTAGGAGTTGTATAGTCAACAAGTTCTAAATCAAAAGCATTATTATTATGATCATATCCGGGATCATATCTTACAACCATATAAAAAACAATCCTTGCTATATCACCCTTTACAGAGTCTCCGGGTTCCCAGCTATCACTGTCATTAAAACATTCAGTTGCTTCTGCATGTTGACTGCCTCCGTTATCAAAATCTTTTGTACCTCTCGAGGAATTTACTGATCTATCACAGGGTTTTAAATTGTGAACGTCTGTATATGCAATATCATCTTGATCAGGAAATCCATGAGATTTTGGCCACACATGCTCCCTATTCCAAGAATTATTATGAGTTCCATTTTCATAATTAGAGTAACAATTACATCCGTCTCTATACCCCTTATCTTGGGAACGTCCTGTATAGATTAGAAGAATATTGTCATTGTTTGCTGGGTCTTGATCAGATTGCTCGAGTATATCCCAAGTATCTGTTGAAGAAGATGTGTAGGGAAAAACCACATGATTACGTATGATTTGATAGACTGCCTCTTTTAAATCTTCACCAGATGTACCATTAGCATCCTGATAATATTCCTGAGGAATATCTGACTGAACATTACCGTAAGTTGGATTTGAAGGAGGTCCAAAACTTCCTTGCCCCAAAATATTATTGGAAAACAATAAAATTGTGAAGATTATAAGACCTGACCTCATCATTTTTTTTACAAATATAATTTAATTGTAACTAATTATATTTAATTTTATCAACTATGAAAACTATTTTATTTAAGTTATTGGCATTATTAAATAGAATATTCCTTCCAAATTATACAAAGAGAAGATTAGATCTATCAAAAGCATCAAAAACTCAAATGATTATTTTTGGATGGAAATTATATGTTACCAAACAAATTATAAATCAATAAATTTTGGTACAAAAATTGTCTTTCTTTAATTTAGTAAAAAAAATAATCTACTTTCTTAACTTAACAATTTTATGAAAAGAATCTTCTCTATAGTATTAGTCTCTATTTTAATTAGTTGTTCATCAACTAGTGGAACTACATCATCAACTTCAAAATCAGCTATTTCTC
>JAAZXZ010000174.1 GCA_014239895.1 Flavobacteriaceae bacterium | reverse complement strand
TGCAGCTACAAATCCAGAAAAAGACAAACCATCTGAAAGTAAAAAGAACCACATCATCAACTTCCCATAGGAAGCATCTAATGGCTTATTTCCCCCACCCCATGTTGTCTCCTTTGATGAAGCACTAACTGCAGAACTCATATTTTCTGTTGTTTTTAAGCGCCACAAAAATAACTATTTTATCTGAAGAAAACTAGAAATAAGAATAAGTAAATCCATAAAATATCTACAAAATGCCAAAACATCGAAGCTAACTCAAATCCTAAGATATTATTTATTGAATATTTCCTTTTTATATTTCTATATATTACAAATAAAAGCACTAATAATCCTGCTGTTACATGAATAAGATGAACAAATGCAATTAAAAATATAAATGAAGAAGTTATAGTGCTTGTTGGTCCAGTAAAATGATAGCCATTTTCAATAATTTCATTAAATCCAATAAATTGACTAATAATAAATATTACTCCTAAAACAAATGTAGCTGTTAAATATACCGTAGTTGATCTAAAATTATTTCTTAATAATTCTCGTCTGGCTAAAACTAAACTTAAACTGCTAATAATAATTACGAATAAACTAAAGGTAAAAGCAGAAGGTAAATCAAAATTTAATATCCAATCCTCCCTAGATTTACTAACGATAAAAGCGCTAGTAAACCCTGCAAAAGTCATAAACAAAGAGGCTATTCCAAACCATAGCATCATTTTAATAGCACGTCTGTTTTTATTATTTATATTTCCATCTATATTACTCATCTATCTTAAAAATTTATCTAGCAGTAAAACAATCTGCATTAAAGTTAAATAAGAAATACTGGCTAACATTAATTTTTTTGCATTTAAATCTGTGCTTTTTATAAATAATTTTACAGCATAAAAAATTAAAAATAATCCTATAATTAAAACTAAACCTAATCCATAAATACTCAAAAATAAATCTCCTGTTAGATTAAAGGCAGGAATAATTGACATTAGAACCGCCCATATAGAATAAAATAATATTTGTGATGTCGTAGATCTATCCTTTTTTCCTGTTGGCAACATCTTAAATCCAGCTTTTTCGTAATCTTTGTTCTGCATCCAACCTATTGACCAGAAATGTGGAAACTGCCAAAAAAATTGCATTAAAAATAACATAATAGCTTCAATACCAATTTCTCCAGTAGCAGCTACCCATCCTAACATAAAAGGTATAGCTCCTGGAATAGCGCCAACAAAAACAGACAGAGGTGTAATTAATTTTAGCGGTGTATAAACAGATGTATATAAAAAGATAGAAGCAGCTGCAAGCAATGCTACCTTAGAATTAATTATATATAATAATACAAGACCAATTACAGTTAAGAATATCGCCAATATTAATGCCGTATTTACAGATACTTTATTTGTGGGTAGAGGTCTATTTTTTGTCCTACTCATCAAAGCGTCTAAATCTCTTTCAATAATTTGATTGTAAATATTTGAGGCAGCAACAACAAAAATACCTCCAAAAATTAATAGCATTAAAACCTTAATATCAAACTCTTTGAACCCCAACATATAGCTAATAAATGATGAAAAAACTACACTTAGAGTAAGCCTGAATTTTGTTAAATCAAATAATGATTTTATGGTCATATTTTTTTGTTACAAAAGATAAAAATTTTGAAATTCAAATATAAGTCTAATATCTAATTAGACAAATTAAAAAAGGTTAAAGTAAATGAATTTTTCTAATCCTGAACTTGGAAAATAATTGGCAATGAATAAGGTACAATTACTGCCTTCCCTCTTTGTCTACCTGGCTTCATTTTTGGCAATAGATTGATCACTCTTACAGCTTCTTTTTCTAGCCTTGGATGTGGAGCTCTAGCTCTCACTCCCATAACAGATCCTGTTCTGTCAATTTTGAAGATCACACTAATTCTCTGTCTTCCACTTAGACCAAGATCTCCTGCCAATTCAGTATTGAATTTCCTTTGAACAAATTTGGCAATTTTATCAGACATACATTGCCTTTTTGTTTCATTATTTCCTTTATCACATCCAGGGAAAACTGGAACATTTTCAATTATTGCAAAAGGCACCTCTACATCTTCATACTCATCAACTTCAATATCTTCGATATCTATCTCCTCCTCTTGGTCGGTTTCAGTTGACTCAATAACAGTTTCCTCAACTTCTTCTTCATCTTCGACTATCTCAATAACCTCAGGAGCAGGTGGTGGTGGTGGTGGTGGTGGTGGTGGGACTACTTGTTCAGTAACTGGGACCTCCTCCTCGTCTAATGCGTCCATGCTAACCTTGTCCAAATCTAAATCAGATTTGTCATAAACCTTGTAGTTTATAGCTCCATAGGCTAGGAACACCATCAAAGCTAATCCTATAGCAAAATACAAGGAACTATTTCTTCCTATATCAGCGTCCGGATTTTTTTTGATCTGCATTATTACCTTAGTTTGGAGGGTAAAATAACCAATTATTTAAATAAAAAGCAAGGGGATTATGATTTTTTAATACTGTTTTTTAATAACAAAAAACTGCAGCCAATTATTGTCCCTAGAGCATTGAACCAAATATCAAGCAGTTCTGCAG
>JAAZXZ010000061.1 GCA_014239895.1 Flavobacteriaceae bacterium | reverse complement strand
TTAAATAAAGACTGGAAACGTGTATATAAAGGTTTAGAGAAAATATATCTGTTTCAGATACATCCGGGATGCGGCGATGCTTTTCAATCTGAAATTCGTGAAATTCAAACTCAGATTTCAAAAAAGTATGATCATGTAAAAATAATGTCTACTACAGCTGTTACTGGACACGATGGCTGTCACTTTTCTTTCGAGGGATATAAAGAGCTTGCTAATCGAATATTGCCGCTAGTATCTCGCGATTTATTTGAGGAAAAACAAGCATCAATTATTACTCCTCCACAATTATTAAAAGCCTATTACAGTGGAAAAAAAGAAATAACATTAAGTTTTGACCAACCAGTTCAAATAGAAAAGTTTTATGAGTTAAATGGGACCAAATATTTAATGAAGGATCAGTTTTTTTTTAGTTTAAACAAGAACAGACCCTATATTAGTGGAGTTGTAAATAGTGTTGAGTCTAAAGATGAACAAATCATTATCAAGTTAAAAAGTGATCAAAAATATTTTGCAGTGACTTGGTTACCCAATAAAGAATATATAGGCACTAAAGATATATACAATGGTCCATGGATTAAAGGATTAAATAATAAGATTGGAGCACTAAGTTTTGATAATAGAAAAATTTATTAAGTAATTTTTAAAGTTTAAATGGTACAGGCTTTTCTTTAAATTTAATATTATATTCTTCTAGTTCTTTTAGAATTGGTATATATATCTCTTTAGAAACAGGCAATTGAACTCCAGTAGATTTTATTTTCTTATTTAGTATGCCTAAAGTTGCAATTGCTAATGGTAGTCCAACTGTTTTTGCCATTGCTGTATATGTTTCATCTTCTCCAATGCTAACCATTGTAGAATCAATTTGATAATTTTTTTTATTTTTTTTATAACCAAACTTATGGTACATAACAACCATGTCTTTATCATTTTTTTCTAATTGCCAGCTTTGCAATAAGATATACTCAAGTATTTGAGCTGGTGTTGCATTTTTTAAAGGAATTTTTTTTGTACTACTAAAAATATCTAATTCTAGCAATTTATGCCATATCACATTTGTTTCATTAATCCCTAATTTATTCTTTATTCTTGATTCAATTGATTTAATTGAATTTGATGAAAGAAAATAATCAACATAGTTACTATAGCTCATCATATGTGAGTTTTGAATGGAGTAGCTATCATCTGTCATGCCAAGACTTACAAAAACATTCCAAGCGTTAGAAAATCCAGGCCTTCTAATTGTCCCTCTTAATATGGTGCTGATATTATCTAGTTTGTATATACTTCTATATTTTAATGAATCTCTATTAGGATAAGCTTCAAAACTTCCATATCCATCAATTTTCAATGGTTCAGTATTCTTAAAGAGTTTACTATATGGAATTTGTTTCTGTTTATCTCTTTCAATAAATATTGCATCACCACCTTGCCCCGCTAGAACTACATTCCTAGGGTTCCATGTGAATTTATAATTCCATAAGTTATTGTCACTTTCAGGAGCAATTAATCCGCCTGTATAGGACTTGAACATAACTAGCTCATTGCCCTCATCTTTAATCTTATCAATTATTTTCATGGCACTCATATGATCAATTCCTGGATCAACGCCAATCTCATTCATAAATATTATTCCTAACCTTTTGACTTCATGATCAAGTTCATTCATTTGATCACTAATATAGGAGGCTGTTAAAAGACTTTTTTTGTACTTTAAACACTCCCTTGCAACCAAAAGATGAAATCTTGCGGGTAGCATAGAAATAACAATATCAGATTGAAAAATTTGCTCACTACTATTTTTTTTATTTAAAATATCAAATTTAATAGCCCTAATATTTGTAGAGCCAGCAGATAATTTCTTTGCATTATTTATATCTATGTCTCCAATAGTTAGAAATAAATTTTCTTTTGAAGACTTATGCGTTAAATATTTTACTATATAAGGGGTGGATTTTCCTGCTCCAATGATCAATATGTTTCTCATTTATTTTAAATAAAATATTAAGTAATATTACTAAAATAAAATTCTATTAATTAATAATTTTAGATTATTTTTACCAACTATTTATATAAATTTTAAAGTTATTTTCTATGAATAGTAACTCTAATATTTCAAGAAATATCTCCTTAGATGCTTATGGGATACATAAAGCAAAAATAAATTATAATCTTCCCGTATCAGACCTGTATGAAATATCAATTTCAAAAAATTTAGGACAACTTACCAATGATGGAGTTCTATCAATAAATACCGGAAAATTTACAGGAAGATCACCAAAAGACAGATATATTGTTAAGGATGAGATAACTGCAGAAAAGGTTTGGTGGGGAGATATAAATATTCCAATAGACCAAACTTCATTCGAAAATTTATATAATAAAATAACAAAGCATCTGTCAAACAAAGAGTTATACGTAAGAGATGCTTATGCATGTGCAAATGATGAATGTAAAATTAATATAAGAACTATTTGTGAAATTCCCTGGAGTGATATTTTTGTATATAACATGTTCCTTAGACTAGATGAGGATTCAATTAAAGGGTTTAGGCCTGAATGGACCATAATTAATGCACCAAATTTCTATGCAGATCCATCAATTGATAATGTAAATGACAAAAATTTTGCAATAATTAACTTTACAAGTAAGGTTATAATTGTTGGAGGCACAGGATATACAGGCGAAATAAAAAAAGGGATTTTTTCAGTTTTAAATTTTACTTTACCTACATACAAGAATGTGTTGTCCATGCATTGTAGCGCAAATACTGGAAGCAATGGGGATACATCTATTTTCTTTGGCTTGTCTGGTACTGGGAAAACTACCTTATCTACCGATAGTAGTAGAAGACTTATTGGAGATGATGAGCATGGATGGAATTCGAAAAACGAAATTTTTAATTTTGAAGGAGGGTGTTATGCCAAAGTTATAAATTTATCTAAAGATAAAGAGCCTGAGATATATAATGCAATCAAACCTGGAGCTTTACTAGAAAATGTAATTATAGATGATAAGTGTGCTGTTGATTATAGTAACAAATCAATAACTCAAAACACAAGGGTTAGTTATCCCATACACTTTATTGAAAACATAATGACACCTTCACAAGGAGAAAACCCTAGAAATATCTTTTTTTTAACAGCAGATGCTTTTGGAGTTTTGCCTCCAATATCAAAATTAAATCCTGCTCAGTCTGCATATCACTTCATATCTGGATATACATCAAAAGTTGCAGGGACAGAAGCAGGTATTAATGAGCCTGAACCATCATTTTCTGCATGTTTTGGCGCTCCTTTTATGCCATTACATCCAACTATTTATGCAAAAATGCTAATAAAGAAAATGAAAAAGTCAAATGTTAATGTTTGGCTAGTAAATACTGGATGGACTGGAGGACCATATGGTATAGGAAAAAGAATGAAATTAAAATATACAAGAGCAATGATCAATGCTGCAATGGATGGTGAATTAGACAGAATAAATAATAAAAATTATCATGTTCATTCTGTTTTTAATGTTAAGCAGCCAAGAGAATGCCCAAATGTCCCTTCTGATATTTTGAGTCCTAGAAAAACTTGGAATAATGACAAAGAATATTATAAAAAGGCGTATATGTTGTCCAACTATTTTATCAAAAATTTTGAAAAATTTAACGAATTTGCTGATAAATCAATTTTAGATGGCGCTCCAAATGCTAGATAGTCTATTTTTTGTTTGATTTAGAAATAAAATTATCTAAGGCCATTGTCATAGAAGGAAATTCTGGAGAAGGAGCATAGATATCTACATTAAGACCTTTCTCTTCTACAGCTTTCCTTGTTATTGAACCAAAAACTGCAATTTTTGTTCCATTTTGTTTAAATTCTGGAAAGTTTTGAAATAGAGATTCAATTCCTGATGGACTAAAGAAAACTAAAACATCATATGTGACATCCGCTAATTCAGTTAGATCGCTTATTACCGTTTTATAAAATACACATCTTTTCCATTTTATATCAAGACTATCAAGAAGTTCAGGAACCTCAGGTTTTAGCTTATCTGTTGTAGGTAGTAAAAAATTTTCATCTTTATGCTTTGATATTATAGGACATAGTTCTTTAAATGATCTTTCACCAACATATATTTTCCTTTTTCTGTAAACAACATATTTTTGAAGGTAGAAAGCTACAGCTTCTGATTGACAAAAATATTTCATAGAATCAGGAACTTTAAACCTCATTCTCTCACATACTCTAAAATAATGATCAACCGCGTATCTGCTTGTTAATATTATAGATGAAAATTTAGATAAATCAACTTTTTGTAATCTGATTTCTTTAAGAGTTGCTCCTTTTACATGAATAAAGGGAACGAAATCAATTTTTAACTTCCTTTTTTTCTGAAGATCAAAATATGGTGAATTTACCAATGTTGGTTTAGGTTGTGAAACTAAAACTGTTTTTATCTTTGCCATCTTTTAATAACTAACATCTCCCTTATATAGAAAGAAAAAAATTATACAATAATAGATATGGTATAATTTCGAGTGTGCAAAGATACAAAATAAAATAAAACCAACTTTTTTTGATTGATTTTTGGTGCAATATGAATGAATTTATGTAAGCAGCTAATTTTAGCAACAATATGATATAAATGAAGATAAATAAGACGTTTATACTTGGGTTAAAGAAATATAATATTAGAACATTAATTGGGAGAATAATTAAACCAATTAGGCTATTATAGTTAATTTTTTCATTTAAATATAGGTTAGTTAACCACTGGATATTAAAAAACCATGAGATTACGAGTTCAGTTAAATTTTTTAGTACTAAAAATGCTACTATAATTTGAATTATATCTAAAAATTCTAAAAAATTAAATGATAATCTATTTCCATTGTATGTTACATTATATATAAAAACAAATAAACCAAGTGAAATAACAAAGTTAATTTGTAAGAAGTAGTCAAATGGGTAGTATGTTATTTTTTCATACTTATATTTTTTTAAATATGAACTATTCCAAAAGATTTTAAGAAGGGAATTAAATTTTTTATGATTATTATACTTAATTAGTGTTATTATAATTATAAGTGAAAGGATAATGACTGTAAATGCATCTTTTAACAATATATCTCTGATCATAATAGCTAAATTATAGATAATAAACTACAAACTTTATCGTACAAATATTATATTTTTGCTTAAAAGATAAAATTAATGAATGATGTATTGATTATAATACCAACTTATAATGAGATTGAAAACATTGATAAAATCATTAAATCCATATTTGGCTTGTATAATGGTGTAAATATTCTTGTAGTTGATGACAACTCACCTGATCATACATCATCAAAAGTAATAGAGCTTCAAGCCATCTACAAGGAGCAATTATATCTTCAAATTAGAAAGGGAAAATCTGGGCTAGGTCCTGCATATATTCATGGATTTAAATGGGCTATAAAAAAGGATTATAATTTCATTTTTGAAATGGATGCTGATTTTTCTCACGATCCACGTGATATTAAAATTCTTTATAATAAGTGTAAGGAAGGATTAGCAGATATATGTATTGGGTCTAGATATAAAGAAGGAATTAATGTTGTAAATTGGCCTTTAGGAAGAATAGCGCTATCCTTATTTGCTTCATACTATGTTAGATTTTTTACGGGGATGAATATTAAAGATCCAACTTCTGGGTTTATATGTTATAAAAGGGATGTAATTGAGAAAATTAATTTAGATATGGTTAAATTTATTGGATATGCTTTTCAAATTGAAATGAAATACAAATCTTATCTAAGTAAATTTAAAATTCTTGAAATTCCTATAGTATTTACAGACAGAAAATATGGTAAATCTAAGCTAAACGCTTCAATAATTAATGAGGCAGTTTTTGGAGTTATTTACATGAGAATTAAAAGTTTTTTCTCTACAGATTATTAGTATGAAAAATAGTATATTAATCAAAAATGGAAGAATAATTAATCAAGGCAAAATATATAGGTCAGATATATATATTGAAGATGAAATAATTAAAGAAATATCTCCCTCTATTAGCCTGAAATTATCAGATACTATAACTATAGATGCTGAGGATAACTATGTTATCCCTGGATTAATAGATGACCAGGTCCATTTCAGAGAACCTGGGCTAACCCATAAGGGTGATATTTACACGGAATCTAGAGCAGCAGTTGCAGGAGGAATAACTTCATTTTTGGAAATGCCTAATACAATACCCCAAACTATAACGCAAGACAAATTAAAGGAGAAATTTGCAATTGCATCAAAAAAATCAATAGCAAACTATTCTTTTATGTTTGGGGGAACCAATGATAATATTAATGAAATATTAAAATTAGATCTTAAGGAGGTACCAGCATTAAAAATATTTCTAGGATCATCTACTGGGAATATGCTTTTAGATAATCTTGAAGCATTGGAGGAAATATTTTTAAAATGCAATTTGCCAATTGCTGTTCATTGTGAGGATGAAAATACAATAAAAGAAAATCTCAAACTATATACTGACATATATGGAGAAAAAATTCCAATAAAATTTCATTCAAAAATTAGAAATGAGAAAGCTTGCTACCTTTCTTCATCCATGGCAATTGATTTGGCTAAAAAAACAGGTGCTAGATTGCATGTATTCCATCTTTCAACTAAAAAAGAAACTGATTTATTTTCAAATTCTATTGATTTAAAGGATAAAAAAATAACTGCTGAAGTATGTGTTCACCATTTAACTTTCAGTGAAGATGATTATGAAAAATATGGGACTAGAATCAAATGGAACCCCTCCATTAAGTCCTTAGCTGATCAAGAAGGCCTGTGGGATGCCTTAAATGATGATAGAATAGATGTTATTGCAACAGATCATGCGCCACATACATATGAGGAAAAAAGCAATGATTATCTTAGTTGTCCTTCTGGAGGCCCATTAGTACAACATTCTCTTGTTGCTATGTTAGAGGGGTATCATAATAATAAAATTAAATTAGAAAAAATTGTACAAAAAATGTGTCATAATCCTGCTATTTTGTATGAAATAGAAAAAAGAGGCTTTATTAAAGAAGGATATTATGCAGATATAGTTATTTTCAATCTAAATAATCCATGGACTGTTAATAAGGGAAATATTTTATACAAATGCGGATGGTCTCCTTTTGAAGGAAATACATTTAGATCTAGAATATCTCATACAATAGTTAATGGAAATATAGTTTATAATAATGATAAGATTTTTGATAATAAATTAGGTAAAAAGTTAATATTTAATAGATGAAAAAAATATTTCTTGTAATCGTTGTTTTATTTGGTTGTAATAAAAATATTCAGAAAACACCTATGCCAGACAACTTAATATCTGAAGAAAAAATGGTTGATGTTATTTATGAAATGACTTTAATAAGTGTTTCTAAGGGTGTTAACAGAATAATTCTAGAGAATAACGGGGTTATTCCGGAAAAATACATTTTTGAAAAATATAATATAGACAGTTTACAATTTGCTTTGAGTAATGAATTTTATTCAAATGACTTAAATAGGTATTTAGATATTTATGATAGAGTTAAGGTGAAGCTTCAGGAAAATAAACAGATAATTATGGATAGTATAGAGAATTACAAAAAGGATAGAGCTAAAAGAAGTTTAGAAATTGCAAAAAGAGAAAGATCAAAGACAATCGACAGTATTAAAATGAAAAGATCAATGATGCCCTTGAAAACAAATAATTAATCAATTACCTTTGATTATATTTAATTAAATGAAATCAAATAATTTTATTGATGAAATTAAATGGAGAGGCATGATTCATGATATCATGCCTGGTTTTGAGGATTTCTTGAAAAGGAACACAAGATCTGCTTATATTGGTTTTGATCCCACCTCAAATTCACTACATATAGGGCACTTAGTCCCAATAATGTTATTAACACATTTCCAAAGATCCGGTCATCGTCCAATTGCATTAGTAGGAGGTGCGACAGGAATGATTGGCGATCCTTCTGGAAAATCATCAGAGAGAAATTTACTTGATGAAGTAACTTCGAAAATTAACCAAAAACAAATTAAGGATCAGTTAGCTCATTTTTTAGATTTTGATGAGTCTAAATCTAATGCTGCATTATTGTTAAATAATTTAGAATGGATGAAAGGATTAAAATTTCTAGATTTTATTCGAGATGTAGGCAAGCATATGACAGTTAATTATATGATGTCAAAAGATTCTGTGAAAAATAGAATCTCTAATAATGAAGGTGAAGGGATGAGCTTTACTGAGTTTTCTTATCAGCTGGTACAAGGATATGATTTTCTTTATTTGCACAAGAACTTTGATTGCTCTATTCAAATGGGAGGAAGTGATCAATGGGGAAATATTACTAGCGGAACGGAGCTAATAAGAAGAATCGATAATAGCAAAGGCTATGCCTTAACTTGCCCATTAATTACAAAATCTGATGGTAGTAAGTTTGGCAAAACACAACAAGGGAATATTTGGCTTGATCCCAAGAAAACATCTGTTTTTAAATTTTATCAATATTGGTTGAATACATCTGATGAAGATGCTGAAAAACATATAAAAATATTTACATTTTTGACTGAAGAAAAGATAAAAAAATTAGCCTCAGAACATAAGAAGGCTCCACATTTAAGAATTCTTCAGAAGACACTTTCTAAAGAAATTACCACGATTGTACATTCTGATGAGGCATATGAAAATGCTCTGAAGGCTTCAAATATATTATTCAGCAATAATTTTAAGGAGGATATTGAGGCTATAGATGAATCAATTTTTCTTGAAATATTCGAAGGGGTTCCACAATATGAAATAGAACCATCTATAATTAATAAAGGTTTAGATATGATCTCAGCCTTATCTAATACTACAAATTTTCTCCAATCCAATTCAGAAGCTAGGAGAGCTTTAAGAGAAAACTCAATTTCAGTTAATAAGAATAAAGTAAATGAGGACTATCTAATTGATAAAAAGGATTTAATAAGCAAAAAATACATAATATTAAACAAGGGGAAAAGACATACTTATATTATTAAAGTAGTATAGATTTAATCAGTCAGTAAATTACATCCTCTTTGATCAGAATTGTCCAATCTTCCAAGAATCTCAAAATTACCATCTTCATCTAATTTACCAAGATCATCTGTTGCTATAAATGAACAAGAATTATAATTGGCTAAATCAATTATATTTATCCCTCCAATTTTATTATCAGTTTTAATATTCATTGGATCTTCTGACTCCCTTATATAGATTTTCATCCATGGTGGGCATTTAAATTTTTCATTATTTGTTGAATAGGCTTGAGACATTAATTCAGTCATTCCATATTCGCTATTAATATTTTTTACCCCAAAACCAATTTTCAACATTTTATGTAACTCACTTTTAATTAATTCCTTTCTTTTTCCTTTCATCCCTCCTGTTTCTATTATTATAGTTTTTTTTAATTTAAAATTGTGGAAGTCAATTAAATTTAAAAGCGCATATGAAACTCCAAATAGAATAGTTTTTTTATTTCCTTCTTCTAGATAAAGTATTTTTTCCTTTAATTCTTTATAATTATCAAGATAGAACCCGCTATTTCTATTTTTTGATTTTTCAATTAGATGATTTACCATGTATATTAATGATGAATTTTTATTCTCAAGATATGTAGGTAATAGAGCTATTATATTATATCTAGAGGGATGTCCATAGAAATTCATAAATATTTTAAGAAAACAATCTTCATAAAGTTTTAAATCTATAATGTGGTGTTTGCTCAAATTATCTTTTGTAGTGCCACTGCTATGAAATGTCTTTTGGATTGGTTGATTTGAAGAAATTATTTTGTGATTTTTAAAAAACTGAATAGGAAAAAATGGAATTTCAAAAGAAGATTTGATGTTACTTGGGTTTTTTCCTGTCAAGTTGCAAAATTCTTTATAAATAGTATTATTCTTAAATTGGTAATTAAAGATTTCTATTGAGTTTTTTTCAAATTCTTTTGAGGATGTAATGTTTAATATTTTCTTTGAATCAATCACATGTTAAATATAAATGAAAAAGAGCATTAAATTAATATCATCTTTTTTATTTAGATCTAATTTTATAAGTTGGTATCTTTATGAATAATAAAAAAAGCTTGTGAATCCAGAAGATATTAAAATTTTGCTTGTTGATGATGAGCCTGATATTTTAGAAATAATATCGTATTCTCTAAAAAATGCTGGATACAATGTATATACTGCAAAAAATGGAATTCAAGCAGTTAAGCAAGCAGAAAAGATTGAACCTCATTTAATTATTTTAGATGTAATGATGCCTGAAATGGATGGTATTGAAGCTTGTGAGATAATAAGAAAAATACAAAAAATAAAACACACACTAATTACTTTTCTATCAGCCCGTGGTGAGGATTATAGTCAAATAGCAGGATTTAATGCTGGCGCCGATGATTATATTACAAAGCCTATAAAACCAAAAATTTTGTTAAGCAAAGTTAAGTCGCTGCTTAGAAGAATATCATTAGATCAAGCAGAAACTATAAAGATCGGGCATTTAATTATAGATAGATCTAGCTATAAGGCATCTTATAAAGGAAAAGAAATAAATTTGCCAAGAAAGGAATTTGAATTATTATATTTGTTAGCATCCAAGCCAGGAAAAGTATTTAAAAGAGAGTATATCCTTGAATCAGTGTGGGGCAAGGATGTTGTGGTGGGAGACAGAACTATTGATGTTCACATTAGAAAACTTAGAGAAAAAATAGGAGATACTTTTTTTAAAACTGTCAAGGGTGTTGGGTATAAATTTGCTATTTAATGCCGTTAAAAAATACACAAAAAAATCCTTATCAATTTGCTCTGATTTCTGCTAGTTTAATAGCCTTAGCCAGTTATCTAATTCTTTTAATATATTCGTCAGATTCAGTAATTATTTCTTTATTGATTTTCTTAATCTCTTTTATTGTCATCCAATATAGAATTCAAAGTTTTTTATTTAAGAGATTTAAAGAATTGTATCAATATCTAGACATGTTAGATTCATTTCAAATTAATAAGTCTTCTGTTTCAACAGATATGGATTCATTGATAAAAAATATTGAAGATTTTGCAAAAGATAAAAAAATAGAAATAGAAGCATTAAAGTTGAAAGAACAATATAGAAAGGAATTTATTGGAAATGTAGCACATGAACTTAAAACGCCAATCTTTACAATTCAAGGATATATTTCAAACTTATTGGATGGAGCAATGGATGATAAAGATCTTTTAAATAAGTATTTAAAACAGACTGATAATAGCATTGAACGATTAACTTATATAATAAAGGATTTGGATCTAATTACTCAATTAGAATCTTCTACGTTGAATTTAAATATTTCTAAGTTTAATATGATTGATTTAATTTCCAATATTTTTGATCAACTTGAAATTAAGTCATCTAACAGGAATATAAAATTAGTTTTTGATAAAAAATATAATAATGAAATCTTAGTTTCTGCTGATAAAGAAAGAATTGTTCAAGTTCTTACTAATTTGTTAGTAAATTCTATTAATTATGGGAGGGATAAAGGAACTACTGAAGTTAGCATTAATGATTTAACTGAAGAAAAATTAATTATAAGAGTAACAGACAATGGAGAAGGAATTTCTGAGGAACATTTGCCTAGATTATTTGAGAGATTTTACAGGGTAGATATTAGCAGGAGTCGTAAACATGGTGGCTCAGGTCTTGGACTAGCAATTGTTAAACATATTATCGATGCTCATAATGAAAACATATATATAAATTCTAAGCCTGGTGTTGGAAGTGAGTTTTCATTTACTTTGCAGAAGTCTTTTTAAACCTCAAAGGTCTATAATTCA
>JAAZXZ010000098.1 GCA_014239895.1 Flavobacteriaceae bacterium | reverse complement strand
TTTATTTTGGTGTACAAACCGATGGCTACATTAGTTGTGTCTCAGGTAGTGCTCCATATAATGGAGGTATTGACTATACTGTAGCTTGTGCTACATGTACTAACCCTTCAGCTGAATATACAGTTATTGATGATTGTGCCAATGGAGATCAATTCTTAATTGACGTAAATATAACTAGTATGGGAGATGCAGGATCCTTAACAATATCCGATAATTATGGAACAGCAACAGGACAAGCTACACAAACCGGAGTAGTGCAAATGGGACCATACCCATTCCTAACCGGTATAGTAATAACCATTTCAAATGATCAAGATGTAAACTGTGTAATTAATAGTGATGCTATACAAGTAAATGCTTGTCCACCAGCAAATGATAATTGCGGCCAAGCAACGGAAATAACGCCTAATTCTGATTCTTCATGTACAGAGTCAACATCAGGTACATTGGTTGGTGCAACTCCATCACCAGAACCAAATACTTGTGGCGGATCTGCTGATGATGATGTATGGTTTGAATTTACCGCTACTTCAGAAAATCATGCAATAAGCATATATAATATTGTAGGGAATACGCAAGATTTATACCATGTATTATATGAAGGAAGTCAGTGTGATAACTTGACTCAAATTTATTGTAGTGATGCTGATGATAGTGTAGCTAATGGGCTAACAATAGGAAATACGTACAGTATAAGAGTCTATTCATATACTGCTAATCTGCTAGATTATTTAACATTTGATATATGTGTCTTCACTGTACCTCCGCCAATAACAACTAGTGCTACTGAATATACAGTAGAAGAATTAATTACAGAGGTCTTAATAAACTCTGAGTGTAATCAAGCATTTAATATTACCTATACTACCGGAACTGATTTTGGAAGTACTAATGGTATTGGTTATTTTGAGGCAAATGGGTCCTCATGGCCGTTTGAAAGCGGTTTAATTATGACCTCAGGTGATATTGCAAATGCGCCAGGACCTGAGGCTGGTGTAATTAGTGACGGGACCTATGCTTGGGTAGGAGATGGTGATTTAGAAGCTGCTATTCCAGGATTAAATGCTGGTGATACCAACAATGCTTCAATAATAGAATTTGACTTTGTTCCAGTAACTGATCATATGAGTTTTGACTTTATATTTGCTGCAGAAGAATACGGAACATTCCAGTGTACATTTACTGATGCATTTGCATTCCTGTTAACAGATACAGCTGGAGTTACTACAAATCTTGCTATTGTCCCTGGAACAACTGATCCTATTTCTGTCCTTTCTGTTAGAGATGATCAATGGAATGCCGGTTGTCCTTCAGTAAATGAAGAGTTCTTTGCTAATTATTATGGCCCAGGAGGTTTGCCTGCACTTACAAGCCCTACAAATTTTATTGGTCATACTGTTGCAATGACTGCTGAAGCTGATGTTATACCAAATGAATTATACCATATAAAGCTAATTGTAGCAGATGATGCAGATACTCTGTATGATTCTGCTGTATTTATTGATGCAGGAAGTTTTGATATTGGAACTTTAGATCTTGGTGAAGATATTTTACTATCATCTGGAAATGCATTATGTCAAGGTCAAGAGATGGTATTAAATGCGGGTACGCTTCCAAATAACTCATCAATTACATGGTATATGGATGGCAATTTAATCGAAGGTGAAAATGGGGTTAATCTGACAGTTAGTGAAACAGCCTTTTATAGCGCAACAATAACTGTAGATAATACTGATTGTGCCTACTCAGATGAGGTTTTAGTAGAATTCTTCTCAACTCCAAACGTCTCTGCTGTTGAAGACACTATATTAAAATGTGCAAATGAATCTTATACGCTTGAAGTAGATGTAGCCAATAGTGCTCAAATGAATTCATTAACATATATATGGTCGCTAGATGGTGTGGATTTACAATGGGGGCCTGACAATACATATAGTTTAAATGAAATTGCTGAAGAATCTGGCGAATTTATTGTAACAGTGTTTGATGATATAACATATTGTTGGGGTCAAACAACTATCCAGGTTGATTTCTATGAAAATAGTTATTGTATTGACCTTCCTCAAGGACTATCTCCAAATGATGATGGGTATAATGATTGCTTAATTCTTGATCATCTAGAAGACAGAGAAGATATCAATAAAATAGAAGTCTTTAATAGATATGGGGCAAAAGTATATGAGCTAAATGAATACATAGATCAATGGTGTGGAACAGATCAGGACAATGAAGAATTGCCAGTTGGAACATATTTTTATATTATATATTTTAACTCAGACAAAGAGCCTATAACAAGTTGGATATATTTAAATTATTAACAAGTCAAGAAGTAAAAAAATGAAAAAAAATATTATTATCCTGTTAATTTTTCTGTTTGCATTATCAGCTAATGCTCAACAAGATCCTCAATACACTCAATACATGTATAATATGAATGTGATTAATCCAGCTTATGCTGGATCTGTAGAGGGAATTGGTATTGGCATGCTTTACAGAAATCAATGGGAAGGATTGGAGGGAGCTCCTACAACCGGAACAATTAATATTCATTCAGCTATTGGTAAAAATGTTGGGCTAGGAGTTTCTGTAATATCTGATGATATTGGTCCTGTTAAAGAAACCAATATTTATGCTGATTTTTCATATACACTAAACCTTTCAAATAATAATAACTTAGCTTTTGGATTAAAAGCTGGATTTACAACACATGACATTGGGTTAATAGGGCTAGATATTATTCACCCAAATGATCCCTTCTTTGCAAACAATATTAATGAAACAACCCCTAATATTGGCGCTGGTATTTATTTCTATAATCCAAATCAATATTATGTTTCGGTCTCAATGCCAAATATTTTAAATTCTGTTCATCTAGATGCTGATGAGTATAATATTGGCTCTGAAACCCAACATCTTTTTGCAGCAGCAGGTTATGTTTATGATATTTCAGAGGACTTTAAGCTAAAACCTCATGTGTTTTTAAAATATGCATTTGATAGCCCTGCCAGTATTGATGTAAATGCTAATCTATTTATGTATGACCTTGTTGAGATTGGTGTTGGATATAGGTTGGAAGATGCAATTACTGCAATGGTCAATTTTCAAGTAAGCCCTTCTATTAGAATTGGATATGCATACGACAACACTCAATCAGAATTAAATTATTATACAAAATCATCTCATGAGATCTTTATAAATTTTGACATTAGTTTTAAAACTAAAGTTTCCAGATCTCCCAGATATTTTTAATCATATAAGCTAGAATTAACATGAAAAATATTTTAACACTTTTAATTATAACTTTAATTAGCTTCTCAAATTTGGTTGCTCAAAACAATTCAACTAAAAAAGCTGACCGCTTATTTGATCGATTTGAATTTGTAAAAGCTGCAGAGGAATATTTAAAGTTAGCAAATGATGAGGCAAACGATTATTATGTAATTAGCAGATTAGCTGACTCTTACTATAATATTTTTGATACAAAAAACGCAGAAAAATGGTTTGAGAAAATTGTTGAAGAAAATAACATTGAAATAATTTACAAATATACCCAAATGCTTAAAGCTAATGGCAAATATAAAGAGTCTAATATTTGGATGACTAAATTTTCAGAAATGAAGCCTTATGATTCCAGAGCAGTAGCATTTAGAAATACTCCTAACTATATAGACAAGATCGTAGAAAAAGGGAAAAAATTTAATATTCAGAATTTAAGTATCAACTCTGAATACTCTGACTTTGGCTCAACTATGTTTAATAATAAATTATATTTCATTTCATCTGAAGAGCCAGGGTTTTTAGAAAAACCATATTCATGGAGTAATGAAGGGTTCTTAAATATATATTCTTCATATATAAATGAAAATGGATCATATTTAGAAAGAGTTGAGTTTGATGATTTAAATAGTAAATATCATGAGGGAGTTATAACTTTTATGGCAGACGGTAATACCGCATACTTTACTAGAGAAAGTTATTTTGAAAAAGAATATGAAAAGAGTGAAGATTCTAAAACCAAATATAGTCAGCTTTATATTTATAGGGCTTCCAAACAAAATGGTAAGTGGTCGTCAATAGAGTCTTTAAAAATTAATGACCAAAATTATTCAAATAAAAATCCAATGATTGGCCCTAAGGGTGAGTATCTTTATTTTTCATCTAATATGCCGGGAGGATATGGTCAGTATGATATATATAAAGCTAAAATAAATGAAGATGGTTCTATTGGAGACCCTCTAAATTTAGGTCAAAAAATTAATACTGAAGGTCAAGAAGGATTTCCGTTTATGAGTGAAGATAAAATTATTTATTTTTCTTCTGACGGACATTTAGGTCTCGGTGGACTTGATGTTTTTTATTCAAAAAATATTGATGCTAAGTGGTCAAATGTTAGAAATGTTGGTATCCCAGTTAACAGTGGTGCAGATGATTTTGCTTTCATGATTAACGGAGATGATGGATATATTTCTTCAAATAGACCTGGAGGAGTTGGCAAAGATGATATCTACGCAATTAAAAAAATAATGCCTTTATGCGACATCCTATTTACTACTAATATTATCGACTCCAAAACAAAAGAGTCAATATCATCTGCAACAACATCAATTTCAGATAATACAGGAATTATTGATAATACTAAAATAACATCTGAAAAAGGATTAGCAGAATTTATGCTTGAATGTGAAGATGAAATTCAATTAATGGTTAGTAAAACAGGTTATGAAAGTAAAATGCTAGACCTAAAGTTTTCTGATATCGATCCACCAGTCTTAGATGTATATTTAAATCCTATTGAAGAAATTATAGTAGAAGAGAAAATAATTCTAAATCCAATATATTTTGATTTTGATAAATCAAATATCACAAATAAAGCAGCATTTGAATTAGATAAGCTTGTTGCTATAATGGAAAAATATCCCGATATGATTATTAAAGCAGAATCTCACACAGATTCTCGTGGACCAGCTTCATATAATAAAGGGCTTTCTGATAGAAGAGCTAAGTCTACAGCGCAATATGTTATCTCCAAGGGAATAAGTGAAGAGAGAATAAGTGGAGTTGGAAAAGGTGAAGAAGAACCTAATGTTGATTGTAGCCAAGGATGTTCTAAAGAAGAGCATGCTCAAAACAGAAGATCAGAATTTATAATAGTATCAAGGTAAATTGTAGGTATGAAAAAGAGGAAAAAATCAGTTATTGCTATTTTTCTTTCTGGCATTGCCAATATCCTTTCTTTTAAAGAATACTCAAGAAGAAGAAAAGAAAATTACTTTACAAAACGAAGAAACCTATAAGGTACTATTCTCCCATGACAAGAACATTATCTATCTCATAAGTTGCAGATCCTGAAGTTGTTGAAACATACTTAAAAGCAATGTAAACATTGCCTCCTGTAACAGAAGATAAATCTATACTTCCGGAATCTGTCCAAGAAGACCAACTATCTGTGTCTGTATCTAAAGTAACTGATAATTCTGTCCAATTTCCATCTGATGTTGGATCTCCCTCATTATAGTCTGTAGACATGTGTACAGAAAGAGCAGGACCATTATACCTTACAACACTTTGAAAAGTTAAATTTGCAGTAGTTACACTACTAAGATCAATAACCTTAGTAATTAGCCAATCCTCATTAGGATTACTACCACCACTAAATCCTGACATTTTTGCACTTGGTGCTGGGTTACCATAAGGAGTAGTTTCCCAGAGCTGTTCACCTTGAACATTTTTAACATGCCAATTGTTTAAATTATTACCTGCAAAATTATCGTAAAATAAAGGGTCACATCTTTCAGAATTGAACATTGCATCATCTACAGAATTCAACATCATAACTCTATCATCTCCATCATAGCTTCTGGTTACTACTGCTGATAATGTTCCACTTCCTTGAGTAGGTAATAAATTATCTTGAAAGCTAGCATATGCACTAGTCTCAACTTTAATAGCTCCTGAATCTACACAACTTTCTAAATCTCTTTGAGTATCATAATCATCATTTGGATTTACATATGTTAGTCCGGAAAGTGTGTTAGGAAATTGAACACTCTGCGCACTTACAAACATTCCTATATGCGAATCATTAATTTCACTTAAATTTAAGCTAAGAGGTACAATAGCAGAAGTATTTGAAGATCTTAATATAGAAGATACAGCCATATTTTCAGTAATTTCCTCAACCTCATCGCCGTATTGATTAACACTTCCTCCTATGGTTGTTACACCATCTCCAGAATTTGTTTCTCCAATATAAAGATTTTGAAGTTTAATATAAACTTCTCTCCCTATATTAAATTGATTGTATGAATCTACCTGGTTCAAAACTACCTTAATACCTGCAGTTGGATTCTCAGGTTCATCCTGCATATAAAATTCCTTATAAAAATTTCCAGTCATATCAGATGATACTACATATCCCTTAACTGCAATGTTTGATTCAATTAATGTTACTTCTCCATCAACAAAAAATGATTTTACTTGAGAAATAGTCATTAAGTCAAGTGTCCCATTGTTAATTTGAGCTAACAGTTGAGTTAGATCCTGATTCTCCTCTAATCCAATACTTTCTGGAATTGAAAAATCATCATCCTGAACACAGGAAAAATTAGCTGCCGTTAAAAAGGTTATTAAGATAATTGCTTTAATTAGTTTCATAATGTATTGTTTAAAATCTAAAATATAAGTTTAAAAAATAGTTGGTTCCTCTACCATACCAGTATTTAGGACCAAAAACACGTTTAGGATTATTTACATCCTCTAATAATTCATGATAATTTGCATTTCTGCCTTGCTCAAACCCTCCTGTTTTATATTTCTGGTTTAAAATATTATTAATACTTGCAAAAAATCCAACATAATAATCGTCAATCTTCCATGATTTTCCACCAATAAGATTAACAACCATATAGTCATCAAATTTTTCTTGCTTTAATAAATCTCTAGCAATATTTGAATTATAATCTGAAAAAGGGAGTCCATCTTGTGCTAAATAAAAATTTTGACTTCTTGTAAGGGGGCTTATATCAACATATGTATTGGTGAAGAAATTTGTAGTTAATCCCATCCACCAATAATTAGGATCTCTATATTCAAATCCTACCGAATAAGCTCTTTGAGGTCCTCCAGCCAATTTATAGTTCTTCAAATTTGAACTACCAATAGGAACAGTATTATTATCAGCTCCTAAATATAAATATGGATTATTCTCATATGTATATTGGCCTATTGAAGCAGCTCCTTTTAGTTTAACGCTGGAAATAATTTG
>JAAZXZ010000101.1 GCA_014239895.1 Flavobacteriaceae bacterium | reverse complement strand
AGTAATAATGGTTTTGATCCAACATCTATATGAGGTGTTTCATCTCAGCTAACTGATGCTATTAGAGATATATCAACATTGCAGACAGGAATTTTAGTGCCAAATGTAACAGAAGGATTTGGGTATGGTAAGTTAGAAAATGCAAGAAAACTAAGAGAGGGAATGGATTATAAAATTAATAATCGATTAGGATATATCTCATTAAATCAGAAGTTAGAAAATGATGAGATATTAGCTGTTGCTTTCCAATTTACTGTCGGCAATCAAGTATTTCAAGTTGGTGAATTTGCTAATGATGGAGTTCAAGCAACAGAGGTCTCAGTCTCTCAATCAAATACTATTGTAAACACAAATAATTTGGTATTAAAAATGTTAAAAAGCACTGTAAGTAGCGTTGAGGAACCAATGTGGGACTTAATGATGAAAAACATATATAGCACAGGAGCTTTTCAATTAGAGAGAGAAGATTTTAAATTAAATGTTTTTTACAACGAATCTTCTGCATTAAATTATATTAGTCCAGTTGAATCAACTCCATTCCCAGAGCCTCAGCCAGGAGAACAGCAATTAAATGAAATGCCTTTATTGAATCTGTTTAATTTCGATAGGTTAAACTTCAATAATGATCCGCAACTCTCTGGTGATGGGTTTTTTGATTTTGTTCCTGAAATTACAGTAATACAAGAAAATGGAAAGATAGTTTTTACTAAGGCAGAGCCATTTGGTAAATTTTTATTTGAAAGATTAAGATTGAATTCTGCAGAAAATTATGAAGGTGATCAGAATAATCAAAATGATTATAATTTGAATCAACAAAAATATGTTTATACTTCCTTATATAAGTCCACTAAGACTGTTGCTCTTCAAGATTCAGAAAAGAATAAGTTTCAAATAACAGGAAGATATAAATCATCTTCTGGTGGCGGAATTCCAATTGGAGCCTACAATGTTCCAAGAGGATCGGTAACTGTTACTGCAGGAGGAAGAGTATTAGTTGAAGGAGTTGATTACACTGTGAATTACCAGCTAGGAACAGTTCAAATATTAGATCCTGCTCTTCAATCATCTAATACACCTATTAATGTGAGTGTTGAAAATAATGCAGTTTTTGGTCAACAAACTAAGAGATTTTCAGGATTCAACATTGAACATCAGTTTAGTGAAAAATTTATTGCATCAACTACATTATTAAATTTAAATGAAAGACCCTTAACTCAAAAAGCAAATTATGGGACAGAGCCAATTAATAACACAATATTTGGTGTTGCTGCAAATTTTTCTTCAGAAATGCCAATCTTGACAAGACTAGTTAATAAGCTACCAAATATAGAAACTGAAGCCGCATCAAACTTATCTATTCGTGGTGAACTGGCATATTTAATTCCTGGAGCACCAAAAGGAAATAATTTTAATGGAGAAGCTACGTCTTATATTGATGATTTTGAGGGGTCTCAGAATGTAATTGATTTATTGTCTCCACAATCATGGTATTTATCTAGTAGGCCTAGAGAATTAGGAATGGTCTATAACCAAGGTGATGAGGATAATAATGGAATACAAAACGGTTTTGATAGAGCATTATTGAATTGGTATACAATAGATCCTGTTTTTTATAGTAGTCAAAGGCCAAATGAAATAACCGATGAAGAGATATCAGACTTATATTCTAGAAGGATTTTTATAGATGAAATTTTTCCACAAGTAGATTTAGTACAAGGACAGACAACTGTAATTAATTCTCTTGACTTAAATTTTTATCCTAACATAAGAGGACCATATAATATGGATACTGAAGCTGTAAATGGAGATTTGGATAGTCCAGAAAATAGTTGGGCAGGGATTACTAGATTAATTAATACTACAGATTTTGAGCAATCAAATGTAGAATATATTGAATTTTGGCTTATGGATCCATTTTTAAATGATTCTGAGAATAATGGAGGAAAATTAACTTTCAATCTTGGAAATATTTCAGAAGATGTAATAAGGGATGGAAGAAAACAATATGAGAATGGTCTGCCAGAGGACGGTGATATTAGTCTTTTACCACAGACAGTCTGGGGAACAGTTGTTCCACAGAATCAATCTCTAATTTATTCTTTCTCTTCTTTAGGTCAAGAGCGAATAAATCAAGATGTTGGAATGGACGGTTATGATGATCAAGAGGAAGCAATTTCATTCCCAAGTTTTGCTAATCTTGAAGATCCAGCAATGGATAATTATAAATATTTCTTAAATCAGTCTGGAAATATTTTTGATAGATATAAAATGTATAATGGTTTAGATGGGAATTCTCCAGAAACCATTTCTGATACTGACAGAGGGTCATCATCTCAACCTGATGTAGAAGACATCAATAGAGATAATACAATGAATACTATTGATAGCTATTTTGAATATGAATTAGAAATTACTCCAAATAGTTTAGCAGATATTAATAATCAATTTATTAAGGATAGAAAAGAGAAAAATGTCACACTACCAAATGGAAATTCTGAATTAGTTAAGTGGTATCAATTTAGAATCCCT
>JAAZXZ010000037.1 GCA_014239895.1 Flavobacteriaceae bacterium | reverse complement strand
TTTTTATATGTAATAAATCAGCTAGTGATTTTTGAATTTTATAGAAGTAAAAAATTGAGATTAAATATGAATTATATCTGTGATGTTGAATAATTCTGGTACAATAATACAACTTTTTTTTTAAAACTCTTAATTTAGCAGAAAATTATATATTATGATTCAAAGAATTCAATCTCTGTATTTATTTATTTGTTCAATAATTAACTTGGCGTATTGCTATCATCTATATTTTGGAAATGAAATCGCTAAGTTTTTTTTGGATCTTGACTCAAATATTCCATTTGAGGTTATTTTATTGTTTCCATTAATTATTTCTATTATATGTTTTTACACAATCTTCAAATATAAAAAAAGGCAAACCCAATTTGTATTAAATAGACTCTCAATAATTCTATGTTTTCTGTTTGTTGGAATTCTGATATTTGTATTTGATGTTGCATCTAATTTTGAGTGGATAAATCTAATTCCACTATTTTCAATTATATTATTGGTACTTGCAAATAGAGCCATAAAAAAAGATGAAGATTTAATAAGATCTATAGATAGGATCAGATAATTATCTTTTAAACTCTATTACGGATAGATTTTCAATGCTTTTGCCATTTATTTCAAACTGAATCATGGTCCTGACTCTGTGAAGCCCATATTTTCCAATAGCCCCTGGATTTATATGTAAAAGATCTAATTCTTTGTCATTTATCACTTTTAGTATATGAGAATGACCACATATGAAAAGATCAGGAGGATTTGATTTTAGTTCTTCTAATATTTTCGGATTGTATCTTTTTGGGTAACCACCAATGTGAGTAATCCAAACATTAACTTTTTCACAAATAAATCTATTGTGAAGCGGGAATTCAGTTCTAATTTTTTGATCGTCAATATTCCCATACACACCCCTTAAAGGTTTTATTTTTTTTAGCTTATCTGTAACTGAAATATCTCCAATATCACCAGCATGCCATATTTCATCTACTTTATTAGCATACTTGATGATTTTTTCATCAATATATCCGTGGGTATCAGAAATTAAAAGAATTTTTTTCATTTTTTAATCTAGGAAGATTAAGTATATATTTGTCCTTTAAACAAATGTAACAAATACCTTGAGATATTTTCTTGAAATTTCATATAACGGATCTACCTTCCATGGTTGGCAATTTCAACCTAATGCCATTAGCGTGCAAGAAACAATAGAAAATGCTTTAAAAACCTTATTAAAAGAAGAAATTAAAATAGTTGGAGCTGGAAGAACTGACACAGGGGTTCATGCAAAGCATATGTGTGCTCATTTTGATTATAGCAATGAGTTTGAATTAGGAGAATTAAAAGATAATTTAAACTCATTTTTAAATCAGGAAATTTATATTAAAGATATTTATAGGGTAGATAAAGAAGCTCATGCTAGATTTAGCGCAACAAGTAGGGAGTATGAGTATTATATTTCCTTAGTTAAGGATGTCTTCAATTATAAAACTTCACACCTAATTCAACAAGATTTGAATATTAAAAAAATGAATCAAGCAATATCAATAATTAAGGATTATGAAGATTTTGAAGCATTTTCTAAGTCAAAAACAGATGTAAAGACATATTTATGTAATATTATAAGCTGTTCAATAATTGAAAAAGAAAATATGTTAATATTTAGGATTAAGGCTAACAGATTTTTGAGAAATATGGTAAGAGCTATTGTTGGTACAATTTTAGAAGTGGGGTTAGGAAAAATTTCTCTAGAGGAAGTTCATAATATTATTAAATCAAAAGATAGATCAAAAGCAGGACCATCAATGCCTGCGCATGCATTATTTTTAACTAATATTGAATATCCTAGTAACATTAAATAAATGATAAAAGAGTACATTAAAAAAAAATGGGAATGGGTTGATAAAAACCCGAGATTAGCTTCTTGGTTAGGTTGGCTTAAGGGTTTAATAACTGGATTATTAATTTATTGATAATTACTTATGAAAGAAAAAACTCAAGTATATAATATTGTCCTTTTTAAAAGAATATTGAAATATGTTTATCCTTATAAACTGTTTTTTTCAATATGTATCATTTCAGTTTTAGGACTTTCAATATTTGGTGCATTAAGGCCTGTTGTATTAGAGAAAGTAGTTGATCAGAATCTAACAGCTCAAATCAGTGAGGGTTTTTTATTCTACATTATTATAATGGGATTATTACTTATCTGTGAAGTTATTTCAAATTACCTTTTTATTTATTATGCAAGCTGGTTAGGACAATCTGTAGTTAAAGATATTAGAGTTAAGTTATTTAACCATATTCTAAATTTTAAGATGAAGTATTATGACAAATCTTCAGTGGGTATATTAATTACAAGAGCTGTGACTGATATGGAAAGAATTGCAGATATTTTTGGTCAGGGGCTATTTATGATTCTAAGTGATATTTTAAAGATGCTTTTAGTTGGAATTGTAATGATTATAATGAATTGGAAATTAAGTATAATAGTTTTTTTCACACTACCTCTAATATTAATTGCAACTATGATATTTCAAAAATACATGAAAACAGCTTTTGATGAAGTTAGAACAGAAGTTGCAAATTTAAATTCTTTTGTTCAAGAAAGGGTCACAGGAATGAAAGTATTGCAACTCTTTGCAAGAGAAGAAATTGAATATTTAAAATTTAAAGAAATAAATGAGCGTCATAAAAAGGCTTGGTTAAAAACAGTTTGGTATAATTCCATATTTTTTCCAGTGGCTGAAATATTATCATCTCTTACTCTAGGCGTTGTTGTTTGGTATGGAGGAATGAATAATATATTGGATAATTCGACGTCTTTGGGAGAATTAACGGCTTTTATTATGATGATCCCAATGATGTTTAGACCATTAAATCAAATTGCAAATAAATTCAATACATTATTAATGGGCATGGTTGCTGCTGAGAGAGTATTTAATGTTCTTGATACAGATTCCAACATTAGTGAATCAGGAAATAAAATAGCCAATAATTTAAAGGGAGATATACAATTTAAAAATATCAATTTTTCATATAATGAATCTGAGATTGTATTAAAGAATATCTCCTTTGAAATCAAAGCTGGAACTACTACTGCTATTGTGGGATCAACAGGTGCTGGAAAGTCAACTATTATTAATTTAATTAATAGATTTTATGAGATTAATTCTGGCGATATATTAATTGACGGTACTAATATTAAAGATTTTGCTCTTTCATCGTTAAGAAATCAAATTGGTTTTGTATCACAAGATGTTCATTTATTTTCAGATACAATTCTACATAATATTACTTTAAATAATAGTAATATTTCATTTGATCAGGTAAAAAGAGCATCAGCCAAAATTGGAGTCCATGATTTTATAAAAACACTTCCAAATGGGTATAACTATAATGTTCGTGAAAGAGGTATAATGTTATCCACAGGTCAGAGGCAATTAATTTCATTTTTAAGAGCATATGTTACTGATCCAAGAATTTTAATTCTTGATGAAGCTACTTCATCTATAGATACAGACTCTGAAATTTTAATTCAAAAAGCAATAGAAAAAATGACTGACAATAGAACTTCCTTAGTTATTGCCCATAGACTAAGTACCATTAGAAATGCAGATAATATAATTGTGATGAATTTAGGAGAAATTGTTGAGCAGGGAACCCATCAGGAACTTCTTAAAATTAATGGATATTATAAAAATCTCTATGATACTCAATTAAAAAGTCAGAAAAATAAGGAACTAGTTTAATATAAAGCTTTTTTGATTAAACCAACTAAATCTTCTGAATCTTTGAAGTTTTTGAATTCACCATTTTTAATATATGAAATCTTGCCTGTTTCTTCTGAGACTACAATTGCTAATGCGTCCGTTTTCTCTGTTATACTAACTGCCGCTCTATGACGAAGACCATATTTATTAGGAATCATTTTTTCATTAGTTATTGGCAATACTACCCTTGTAGCTTTAATAAAATTATTGGACACAATAATTGCCCCATCATGTAAAGGACTATTTTTAAAGAATATACTTTCTATGATTGGCTGAGTAACTTTTATATTCATTTCATCACCTGTATCTTCTAAAAAGTTTAGATTATTGTTTCTTTCTATAACTATAATAGCACCAGTTTTTGAAATACTCATATTTGTACAGGCAGAAATAATAGATTTAATGTCAGTAGTGTTTTTATTAATATCCTGTCCTCCTCTAAGAAAATTCATCCTGTCCAATACAGATCCTTTTTTTGCAAAATCTGTGGAACCTATCATTAATAAAAATTTTCTAATCTCTGGTTGGAATACAACAATTAATGCAATAATACCTACACTCATAAATCCACCAATTATACTTGAAAGCAAATCCATTTCTAAAAATGCAGTAATACGCCATACTAAGTAGATAAGAATAATTCCTAGGAAGATATTTATTGCAACAGTTCCTTTAAGAAGTTTATATGCATAATACAATAAAAATGCAACAAGAATAATATCTACAAATAACAATAAATTATCAAAACCAAGTATTTCCTTAAAAAACTCCATAATACGCTGTTAAAGATACGTATAATTATAAAATAATTGAATAAAACAGGATTCTTAGAATTAGCCTTGGTTATTTAGAGCACTTATTAATTTAATGCACTCATTTGCTTCTTTTACATCATGAACTCTTAAAATAGAAGCACCCTTTATTAAAGATACTGTATTGAGAACAGTCGTTCCATTTAAAGATTCTTTAGCACTGGTTTTTAATGACTGATAAATCATTGATTTCCTGGAAATACCAACCATAATTGGTTTATCAAGTATTTTTAGTAAATCTATGTTACTTAATAAATCATAATTTTGTTTAAGATCTTTTGCAAAACCAAATCCAGGGTCAATAATCATGTCATTTATCTTATATGATACTGCTTGATTTATTTTTTTTGAGAAATACTTTATGATCTCTTTAAGCATATCATCATAATTAGTTTTCCTTATCATATTTTGTGGATTTCCTTTCATATGCATCATTACGTACGGAACGTTATATTTGCCTACAATTTTCATCATTTTTTTATCCATTTCACCTGCGGAAATATCATTTATTATTGAAGCACCAGAATTTAAACAAGTTTCAGCAACTTTACTTCTAAATGTATCTATTGAAATTATAGCCTCTGGAAATTTTTTATTTACTAATTCTAATGCTGGAACAACTCTATTTAATTCTTCATCTTCATCAATATTTATTGCATTAGGTCTTGAACTATAAGCACCGATATCTATAAATATTGCTCCATCATTTAACATTTTTTCAACGTGGTCCAATATTTTTTTTTCTGAGTTGTGCACTCCTCCATCATAAAATGAGTCTGGAGTGACATTCAGTATACCCATAATTTTTGGTGTCGATAAATCTACTAGTTTTCCTGTGCAGTTAATAGTCATTAATTATAGCTATATAAATTTTAATCTTTATTCTTTGAACATTAAAAATATTTAATCGAAATTTACGTAAATTTTGAAATTATAGTGCAAAATACAATAAAACAATATGATACTGTAATTAAAGCTTGTAGGGAGCTTTTTCATAAAAAAATGAAAGATTACGGGAGTGCATGGAGGATTTTAAGATTATCGTCTTTAACTGACCAAATTTTTATAAAAGCACAGAGAATTAGAGGATTACAAAAAAACAATGTAAGAAAAATTGATGAGGGACAATCTGATGAATTTATCGGCATCGTAAATTATTCTATAATGGCTTTAATTCAACTTGATAAAGGAGTTTCAGAAGAGCCAGATATTGATCTAGCTGAATCTTTAGTTTTATATGATGAAATCTCTGAAAATACAAAAAATTTAATGCTTGACAAGAATCATGATTATGGAGAAGCTTGGAGAGAAATGAGAGTAAGTTCTTTAACTGATTTAATAATGCAAAAATTGTTAAGAATAAAACAAATAGAGGATAACGCTGGAAAAACACTTGTGAGTGAAGGAATTGATGCTAATTATAGAGATATGATAAATTATGCTGTTTTTGCACTAATTCATTTAGATAAGTAGTATGAAAATTTTAGTTAATATTTTAAGGATTTTTGTTGGATCATTATTCATTTTTTCTGGGTTAGTTAAAATAAATGATCCAGTTGGGTTTTCATTTAAACTTGAAGAATATTTTGGCCCAACTGTATTTGACATTGATTTTTTACTGCCATATACTTTAGCTCTAGCTATCATTATAGTTATTCTAGAGGTCTTGCTAGGTCTCTTTCTATTAATAGGATTTAAGCCTAAGTTAACTATATGGGTTATGCTTTTAATGATTATTTGGTTCACATTTCTAACTTGGTATTCTGCATATTATAATAAGGTAACAGATTGTGGATGTTTTGGAGATGCAATTCCATTAACCCCATGGGAATCTTTCACTAAGGACGTTTTCCTTCTATCCTTTATATTAATTATATTTTACAAAATAGAATTAATTAAGCCTATAATTAATTTTAAAAATCAAATAATTGTTTCTGCTATTTCTTTAATTATATGCTGTTCAATAGTATATAGAGTTATTGGGCATTTACCTATGATTGATTTTAGGCCTTATAAAATACAAGCAAACATAACTGATAATATGGTTGTTCCTGATGATGCTCCAAAAGATATATGGAAATACGATTGGAAATTTGTTGTAGATGGTAAAGAAAAAATAGTATCAACTTCTGGAGAATATCCCTCTACCAATGGTGAATTTGTATCTGTTGAAACAGAACTACTAGAAAAGGGCTATGAAGCTCCAATACATGATTTTTCTATGGAGATCAATGGTCAAGATTTTTCAAAAGAACTATTAAGTGAACAAAAGCTTTTGATGTTTGTTTTATATAATCTATCTAAATCAAATTTTGATGAAAGTAGTGAGTTAATAACAAAATCAAAACAAGCAATTGAAAACGGATACAAAGTAATAGGTATAACTGCCTCTGGAATTGATATGCAGGAAGAAATTAAGAACCAATTTGGTTTTGAATTTGATTTTTATACTTGCGATGAAACTGCTTTAAAGACAATAATTAGATCCAACCCCGGTGCATTGGAAATTAAGTCAGGCACTATAGTCAACAAGTGGCATTATAATGATTTTAATAAAATTAAATTTGACTAATTTTCTATTTAATAAACTCATAAATTCTCTGTTCACTTTATTTGGAGTAGTTACATTAATTTTCTTTTTATTTAATGTTCTTCCAGGAGATCCAGCTCAAATGATGTTAGGTCAGAATGAGAATTCACAGCAATTAACCAATGTAAAAAAGAAATATGGTTTTGATCAGTCAATAAGTACCCAATACTTGTATTACTTAAATGACTTATCTCCCATTTCGTTTCATTCTAATGAAGAAGAGAATTATACATTTTTGCAAGAAAA
>JAAZXZ010000079.1 GCA_014239895.1 Flavobacteriaceae bacterium | reverse complement strand
TTAATTTTCATATATTCTAAATACCCAAGGTTTCTAGCTATTAATAAATATCTGTTTTTATTGATCCTAGCATTTGTGAGTGTTTTAATATAATATTCTGAAGGTTTATTGAAGTTTTCTCCAAGTTTTATACTTAACTCTTCAACATATTCATTGAAGTTATTTTCGGTTGGAGCCAGTGCATCAAATCTTATGTCGTACTTTGGGACAGATGTTGCAAGCAATCTGCCTTGCTCAGAATATATATTGCCTCTATTTGCAGGGATTTCCATATTTTTAAAAACCCTATTTTCTGATAGCTCCCTATAATAATCACCATTAGTAAATTGTATGTCAATTAATTTAAATATTATTGAAGACGCGAATACTAGCATAAAGAAGCTAACTACATAGAGTCTTGTAATAATATTTTTTTTAATTTTTGACATTTACTATAATCTTGTTGGGGGGGTGTGTAGAAGAAACTATACCCTTTTCATTTAATTTTATTAAAATTGAAGACTCCATTTGATACTGCATCAAATTAGACCTGACATCTACAAATTCTGATCTTAGAGATTTAATTTCTTCATTTAGTTTTGAAATATTGTGTACTTTTTTATCTACAGCATGGGAGCTTGAAATCATTATAATTGATAGAAGCAAAAAGATTATAATAAAGGACCAATTCCCTGAAGCATTTTCATTAATCAAAAAATTTCCCTTTATAATATTTATTAATCTATCTCTCATATTTATATCCTTTCTGCTATTCTAAGTTTTGCACTCCTAGCTCTAATATTTCTGTTTATTTCTGTTTGATTTGGAACAATTAACTTTTCTATAATTTTATAAGGCAAAGAATAATTACCATAAATATCTTTTTCTATTTCACCTTGAAATTTTCCAGTTTTAAAAAATCTCTTGACAATTCTATCCTCAAGAGAGTGGTAAGAAATTAGACTTATTCTTCCACCAACCTTTAATAATTCTACTGTTTGTTTTAACAATAATCTAATTGCCTCTAATTCATTATTCACCTCAATTCTAATAGCTTGATAAACTCTAGATAATATTTTATTTGAAATCCTATTAGGTATTAAGGGATATATAATTTCATTTAATTGAGTTGTAGTTTTAATCTCATTCTTTCCCCTATTTTTGATTATTTCCCTTGTGATTTTTTTAGCATTGTTTAACTCTCCATAATTCTTAAACATTTTATTTAAATCTTCACTGGTATATTTGTTTATTATCTGGCGTGCTGTTAAAGAAGAATTATTATCCATTCTCATATCTAAATCTGCTTCAAACCGATATGAAAAACCACGTTCTGGCTTATCAATCTGATACGATGAAACTCCAAAATCAGCTAGAATTCCATCTAATTTTGAAATGTTATTAAGTTTCAAAAATTTCTTTAAATACATGAAATTTTCATTTATAAATAGCAGCCTATTATCATCAATTAAATTTGCTTTTGAATCAAAATCTTGATCGAAGACAATTAATTGTCCTTTCTTACCTAATCTTGATAGTATCTCCCTACTATGGCCTCCACCTCCGTATGTTGCATCTACATAAATGCCATCTTCAATAATATTTAATCCTCCAATGGATTCAGCTAATAAAACAGGGTTATGATAATTAGTGCTAATCATCATCCTGACCCATTACTTCCTCAGCCAAACTTGCAAAATCAACAGTTGCATCTTTAATGGTCTCTTCATAAGCGTTCTTATCCCATATCTCGATAATATCAACTGAAGACGAAACAACAATTTCCTTGGAAATATCTGCAAAATCAATTAAATCTCTAGGGATTAATACCCTCCCTGAAGTATCTAATTCAATGAATTTTACTCCAGCAGTAAATCTCCTTATGAAATCATTATTTTTCTTCTTAAATCTATTTAATGAATTAACTTTTTTGATTAATTGCTCCCATTGAGATATGGGATACAACTCCAAGCATTGCTGAAAAACCGCTCTTTTAAGAACAAAGCCTTTCTTTAAAACACTTGAAAGCTGTTTCTTTAATGCAACCGGAATCATAATTCTTCCTTTTACATCAATTGTACACTCATATGTCCCTATTAGATAATTCAAGATTAAAATGTCATTTTGGATTGAATCAAAATTACTAAAAATTTTACCACATTTTACCACATTTTACCACATTGTTAATAAAAATCTATTAAAGACATATTTCATCGATTAAAAACAGCAAAAAATATAGTTAACTCTCTGAATATAAGAATGTTATGTTTTATGTATTAATAATTAACAAAAACATTAACAAAAGGTGTTAATTAAGAAGAAAAAGGTATAAGTCTAAATAAATTAAGTAATTTTGTATTGCTTTTTAACTAAATCTTTTATGAAGTTTAACCTAAAACAAGAGGGAAAATTCAAATATATTGAAGAAGGCGAAGGAATGCCAATCATTCTATTGCATGGACTAATGGGCGGTCTTAGCAATTTTAGTGATGTAATTAAGTTTTTCAAAAATAAAGGATATAAAGTTCTAATGCCATCTCTTCCAATATATGATATGCCTATAATAGAAAGCTCAGTAAAAAATTTAGCTGAATTCTTGTATGAATTTATCAAGTTTAAAGGATTAAAGAATTATATACTTATTGGAAATTCAATAGGTGGCCATATAGGACTGTATTATACTAAATTATTTAACAAGGCTAAAGGTTTAATTCTAACTGGAAGCTCAGGATTGTATGAAGCTGGCTTGGGAAGTGGCTATACTAAAAGAGGTGACTATAAAGTAATGAAGGAAAAAGTTGAGGAAGTGTTTTATGATCCAAAAGTTGCCACCAAAACACTCGTAGATGAGATATTTGAAACAGTAAATAACAGAAATAAATTAATTAAAATCTTAGCTTTTGCTAAAAGTGCTATAAGACATAATATGGCAAAAGATTTACCAAAAATAAAAATTCCCATATGCCTAATTTGGGGAAAAAATGACATTGTAACTCCACCAGATGTTGCTAATACATTTCACAAACTACTTCCAAATTCAGATTTATATTGGATTGATAAATGTGGTCATGCACCTATGATGGAGCATCCAAAAAAATTCAATGAAATTGTACTTAACTG
>JAAZXZ010000099.1 GCA_014239895.1 Flavobacteriaceae bacterium | reverse complement strand
CCATCATCATTATCCCCTCTCATATTTTTATCGCCAAGCCTAACAATAATTATATCTTCTTCAGGGAATACGATAACAAATTGACCTCTATGACCATTCATAGTAAATACTTTCTTTTCATTATAATTATATAACCACCAACCATATCCATAATACGGGCTAGCATCAAAAACCGGATTTATTGCTTTGTTTATGAAAGTAGAATCTAACAATATTTCATTATTCCATCTCCCATTGTCTTTATATAATTTTCCAAATCTTGCAAAGTCTTTAGCATTGCTAGCAAAACAACAATAAGCTTTTTCCATGCCGCTCTCTTCACTGTCTAATTGCCAGAGGGCTTCATTTTCAAATCCCATAGGAATTGCAAAATTATTTTTTAAATAATCAGAAAGATTAGTGTTGGTTGCTTTTTCAATAACCATTCCAAGGAGCTGAGTGTCGCCACTAGAATACCTAAACTTTTGCCCAGGCTTTTCAATAATTTTTTGATTTAAAATTAGAGATCTCAAATCATCTGTAAAATAACTTTCGGTTGTAATATTAATAATGCTATAATATTTTTCACTCCATTCCATTCCTGATGACATCGACGCCAAATTTCCTACAGTTAACTCTGCTCCAGGCCCAGTTTTATATTCATCAAAGAAGTCTCCTACAGGCTGATCAAGACTTTTTATTTTACCATCCATAATTGCTTTGCCTAATAGTGTAACGGTAATGCTTTTAGTCATTGAAAAAGCATTAGATTTAGAACTTTCACTATAGCCATCAAAATATTTTTCAAAAACAATACTATCATTTTTAATTACCAAAAATGCTTTAGTCTCCCTTTCTTTGTTAATTTCAGCAAGCTCATCTGTTTCTTTAATTGTATTATAGTTATTGTGCTTTGCCCAAGGCTGAGCAACTGGAGATGGATCAATTACTCTATTGTCAAAATGTTTATAATCAGACAAATAAGCTGTGTTATTACCAGTAAGATAAGTAACTCTTATTCCTTTTAATATATAGTCTAAATCAAAAGTATATATAAGAGCTATTAACCCAGCAAAAATTATTGCTACCCACTTTAGTATTTTCTGAATCATTGTCGTTGTCTTTAATTAAAATTTAAAGATACAAATTAAAGATCATGCATGCATAGCGTTTTATTAATTTGTAAATACGCATTATAAGAAGAAATTATTAGTAATTTTAATATAAAACTCAGGCATAGTAATTTGAAAATAATCAACAGCAATAGCAAAACTTCTTTAAGCTCTAGAATATTTTATTATATGATATTGCTTGTGATTGTTGCATCAATCTTAATTGCAGCAATTACAATAATTCAGTTTAATAAACAATCAAAGGAATATCATGAGCAAAGGCTAGAGAGAAAAGAAAATCATTTGATTTTAAATCTAAATTATTTTCTATCGGAGAGTAAGGCTGAAAGACTAGATTCTATTCCTCAAAACAAAATCAATGAGATTACAGATATACACGAAATTCCATTTGAGTTATATAGTTTACAAGGAAACCTATTAAAGAGTTCAATTTCTGAGAGTAAAAATAATTTTGAAAAGATTATATCTCCAGAGATACTGACATTTTTTCAGAAAGAGAATAAAACTAGATACGTCAAAGACAGCGAGGACTCTAGATATAGTAAGTCTTCTTATAATTTAATTTATAACAATAAAACCCCAATAGGTATAATTCATATGCCATACTATATAGATGATTCTTTAAGTAGAAATGAGCTAAAATCATTTTTAATGAATTTAGGAATAGTCTACATAAATATGCTGCTAATTGCTTTCGTTTTCGCATATTTTCTTTCCAATTATATTACTCAATCATTAACCAGAATAAGCCAAAGAATTAAAACAACTAAGCTTAATGAGGAGAATGCAAAAATAGATATTGAAAAAACCCCTATGGAAGTTTCAATATTAATAGACTCCTATAATTCAATGATTGATGATTTGGAGGAAAGTGCAATAAAATTAGCAAAGAGTGAAAGGGAAACAGCATGGAGAGAAATGGCAAAACAAGTAGCACATGAAATAAAAAACCCATTAACTCCAATGAGGCTTACGATCCAGTCATTTGAAAAGAATTTTAACCCGGAGGATAACAAGAATAAAGAAAAAATAAGAGGTTTCAGTAAATCTTTAATTGAGCAAATTGATACTATGAGCTCAATAGCTACAGCTTTTTCAGATTTCGCAAATATGCCAGAACAAAAAAGAGAGCTACTTAATGTTGTTAAAGTTGTCCAAATAGCTTTAGATATATTTGACAAAGACTATGTAGAATATACTATTGAGAATGATGAAATTTTGACTTTATTTGACAGAACACAATTAATAAGAGTTGTAACTAATTTATTAAATAATGCAATTCAGGCTATTCCAGAAGATAGAGATCCAATGATTTTGGTAAGCATCCATTCTAACAAAAAAAATGTTGTAATAAATATACAGGATAATGGAAATGGTATTTCAGAAGAAAACAAAACTAAAATTTTTGAACCTAGCTTTACTACAAAATCTAGCGGAATGGGGCTAGGCCTATCAATGATACAAAGCATTATGAATGCTTATAATGGATCCATTACATTTAAAACTAAAGAAAATCAAGGAACTACGTTTAAAGTTACTTTTCCTAAAAAATTAAAATAATATGTCTTATAATAATATTTTTTCAGAAACATCAGGTAAGATTGCAAAGATTGTAATTAACAGGCCAAAAAAATTAAATTCATTAAACATAGAAACAATTGCTGAATTACATGAGGCAATATCAATTGCTGATAGAGACAATAACATAAGAGTTATTATTATTACAGGAGCTGGAGAAAAAGCATTTGTTGCGGGAGCAGATATAAGTGAATTTGCTAATTTCACTTCTGATCAAGGATATGATCTTTCATTAAATGGTCACAAAAAATTATGTGATTTTATAGAAAATTTATCAAAACCAGTTATTGCTGCAATTAATGGATTTGCTCTAGGAGGAGGCTTAGAATTAGCCATGTCATGTCATATAAGAATTGCTAGCGAAAATGCAAAAATGGGATTACCTGAAGTATCGCTGGGAGCTATCCCTGGTTATGGAGGGACTCAAAGATTGCCTCAATTAATCGGTAAAGGGAAAGCAATGGAATTAATAATTTCAGGGGGCATGATAGATGCCAATAGTGCTTTGTCTTTTGGACTAGTAAATCATGTTGTTTTACAAGATAATTTGATGGAAACTTCAAATGAAATAGCTATGAAAATATTGAAAAACTCTCCTCTAGCAATTAGGGCCAGCATAATTGCAATTAACTCTAATTATAAAGATGGGGTAAATGGATATGAAGTTGAAATGCGAGAGTTTAGTAATTGTTTTCAAAGTGAAGATTTTATAGAAGGAACAAATGCTTTTTTAGAAAAAAGAAAGTCAAATTTTAACTAAATATTAAATTTTTTTTAACTTTTTTTAAGAAACTATTTGTCATATTTGCACTTTAATAAAACAGAAAATATCTAGTGAACAGAGTTATTCCTTTTTTATTTTTTTTAATTTCCACAACAAATTTTGCGCAATATCAAATTACTATTGATGCCTATGTACTAGACTATCAAACTAATGAGCCAATTTCATTTAGTGAGATTAGCTTTAAGAATAAAAATATTGCAACATTAACTAATAAAAATGGACAATTCAAATTGGTATATCAAGAAGATTTAATTAATGATCAAGACCTTTTTATAATTAAATCAAATGGCTATAAATCATTAGAAATTACACCTCAACAACTTTATAATTTCTTAAGAAATACTAATAAGTTTTATTTAAAGCAAGAACAATCTAATATTGCATGGGACAGTGAGTTTTATATAGACGATGAGACAGAAATTGTATATGGAAAGGTGTTTAGCGTTTCTGGCCCAATTCAAGGGGCAAGTATTAGAATTAAAAATACCTTGATTGAATCTAAATCTGATTTCGAAGGATATTTTAGTATTAAAGCAAACCTTAATGATATACTGATAGTTAATTATCTAGGCATGGATGAAAAACAAATTATTGTTGATGACTTAGATGATATGTATGTATTACTTAAGACGAGCGCTGAAATATTAGATGAGGTAGTATTAAATTCGACAAAAGCAACTGACAATCAAGTAGACACTGGATATGGTAAAAAAAATAAAGATGCAATGGGATTTTCTGTATCAACTATTACAGCTAAAGAAATATCTCCTGCCGCAATTTCAATTGTTGATGTTATTAGAGGAAAATTTGCAGGAGTTCAAGTAGGATCTAATCAAGATATGTCTTCTACAGGAAACAAGCAAACAATTTATGTTCGAGGGGGAAGTCTTTCAATCAATAATTCTGCTAGTGCAATTTTTGATGTAGATGGAATGATATATACTGAAACTCCAGACTTCTTAGATCCTCAACAAATTGAAAGTATAACCCTTTTAAGATCACTTGGAGCGACAAACAAATACGGAAGTGAAGGAAGAGGCGGAGTGTTTATAATAAAGATGAATGTTCTTGCTAGAGGTTCTGCAGAGATTGTTGATTCTGCTTTGGTAAAAGGAAATGATTATACTGATGAATTGCCAGGACTAACCAAAGACTCAATCGACTCATATTATATTAATGAATTAAAATCTGCCAAAACCTTTGTGGATGCTAAGAGGACATTTAAGGATCAAAAAAAATATGTTAATACACTTTCAATTCCATATTATTTTGAATGTTATGAATATTTTTCTAAATGGGATAATAATTTTGCCTACTCAATACTTACATCTTTAGCTGCATTAGTTAAAAACAACACAAAAGCACTAAAAGCATTAGCATTTAAGATGGAAGAAATAGGAAAACTAGAAGATGCTAAAACTGTGTATCAACATCTTATGAAAATAAGACCAAACGACGAACAATCTTATAGAGATTTAGCTTTGATTTATAAGGAATTAGGAAACTATTCAATGGCTAGAGAATTATATTCAAAAATGCTTAATAAATCAATATTAATGGTTGACATGCTTGGCCTTGAGGAAACTATTGCCAATGAAGCAGCACAAATGTATTTTTCAAATGCAGAAGATTTAGCCCTTACTAAATTCCCTGTGAAATCTTTAAGCGGACTATTCCCTGAATATATATGGAAGGATTTTGGTTATGATTATAGGATTGTATTTGATTGGACTGATCCAAATATTGAATTTACTATTCAGTTTGTTAATCCAAATAATAAATATTTTAAGTGGTCTCATACAGTTATTGATAGCAGAGATAATATGATAGATGAAATTCAATATGGCTATAATACAGAAGAATTTATAATTGATAATTCTGAAAAAGGTGAATGGATTATTAATATTGAAAACTTTAGTATAGAAAATCAGGATAATCCTACATATTTAAAGTATACGGTATACAGGAATTATGGCCGTCCAAATGAAATTAAAAAGTTAATGGTTATTAACTTAAGTGAGATAACACAAAAAATTACTTTAGATAGATTAATGTACTATAACTAGCAATATTCGTTATATGCATTTTTTAGGTTTTCAGCAATTAATTCAGCAGGTCTTCCTTCAATATGGTGGCGTTCTAACATATGTACTAATTCTCCATCTTTAAACAATGCTATACATGGTGAGCTTGGAGGGAAAGGGATCATATAATCTCTTGCAGTTTCTGTAGCCTCTTCGTCAACACCTGCAAATACTGTTGTGATATTAACAGGCGCTTTGTCATTATCAAGGCTCTGTATTGCTCCTGGCCTAGCATTCGCAGCAGCACAACCACAAACAGAATTAACTAGAATAAGTGTTGTTTCATTTTTATCAATAATTGTATTTACATCTTCAGTATTGACAAGCTCTTTGAATCCAGCATCGGTCAACTCTTTTCTCATGGGTATTACTAAATCTTCAGGATACATTTTTTATAAATTTAAAATTTAATCAAATATACAAATCAATCCCAACAATATAATCAAGTTATACTAAGATAATATTATCTTTAAATAAATTTTTAGAGATGAGTATGTCAAAGTGGATAGGAGCATCAATTGGATGGGCTTTTTTAGGACCAATAGGAGGGATATTAGGGCTAGTCTTGGGAAGCATGTTTGATCCAGTTTCTAAAAAAAAATCATCATCATTTCATCCTAGAACTAAGTCTGGAGATTTTGAGATTAGCTTACTTGTTTTATCTGCCATTGTTATAAAGGCGGATGGCATTAAAGACAAAAGAGAATTAGATTATGTTAGGAGTCACTTTATTAGAATGTATGGAAGAACAAGAGCTAACAATGCTTTTAAACTTTTCAAAAAATTAAATAATTTATCTAAGATTCCAATAAGAAAGGTGTGTTTTCAAATAAGATCAATGATGGATCATCCCTCAAGACTTCAATTATTGCATTTTCTTTTTGGTGTAGCAAAAGCTGATGGAATTGTTTTGGAGAGTGAGGTAATAATGATTAATAAAATTGCAACGTATTTAGGAATCAATATTTCTGATTTTGAGAGCATAAAAGCTATGTTCTATGAAGACATAGATTCAGCATATAGAATATTAGAAATTAAAAGCACAGTAGCTGATCAAGAAATTAAAAAAGCTTATAGAAGGATGGCAAAAAAATATCATCCTGACAAGGTTGCTCATCTTGGGATGGAGCATCAAAATGGAGCAGAAGAAAAATTTAAAAAAGTTCAAGAAGCATATATATTAATAAAAAAACGCAGGGGAATATAATTTTTACTATTTTCACAAAAATTTTAAATTTTAAGTTTTAAATTAAATTATGGAATACATTTTTAATTTATTTGAGTCTCAAACAAACCCAATTATTCAGGCTTTATATGCAGGACTGTTCACGTGGATTCTTACAGCATTTGGAGCAGGACTTGTATTTTTCTTTAAATCATCTAATAGAAAATTATTAGATGCAGCCTTAGGGTTTACTGGAGGAGTTATGATTGCAGCAAGTTTTTGGTCACTATTATCTCCAGCAATAGAATATGTCGAATTACAAAATGAGCTAGGCTTAAGCTCTACGCCAGTATGGTTGCCCCCAGCAATAGGATTTTTTACTGGAGCATTATTCTTATATATATTAGATAAAATTATTCCTCATTTACATATCTTCGGAGAAGAAGATGAGGCAGAAGGGCCTAAGACAGATCTTAAAAAAACTGTACTACTTGTTTTAGCAATAGCGATTCATAATGTTCCAGAAGGGCTAGCTGTAGGAGTTGCGTTTGGGGCATTAGCATCCCCGGACTTATTAGCAATGGATGGTACAGCAGTATTTACTCTAGGATCTGCTATCGCTTTAGGAATAGGCATAGGGATACAGAATTTTCCTGAAGGATTTGCCGTATCAATGCCACTTAGAAGAATGGGAGTAAGTAAATGGAAATCATGGCAATGGGGACAATTATCAGCAATTGTTGAACCAATATTTGCAGTAATTGGAGCTGCTATCGTAATGAGTGTATTGCCAATTTTACCATATGCATTGGCTTTTGCAGCTGGAGCAATGATTTTTATTGTTGTAGAAGAGGTAATTCCTGAGAGTCAAAGAGGAGGAAACACAGACTTAGCTACTATGGGATTAATTGCCGGGTTCATTGTTATGATGTGCCTTGACGTTGCTTTGGGGTAGTATTAGTGGCATCCACAATCTTTATCACCACAATTTTTGTTTTCATTTTTAGGATTATATTTTTTTACCAAATATAAAATAGCTAGGCCTAATGATACAAATACCAAAATGTTTTGAATATTAAACTCCATTTAGCTAATTAATTGAAAAGCGATTAATGATACAATGTAGGCAATTAATGTCATTATAATAAATTGTATTGCCGGCCATTTCCATGAATTTGTTTCCTTTTTTACAATTGCCAATGTACTCATGCATTGCATGGCAAATGCATAGAAAAGCAATAATGATATTCCAGAAGCTAATGTAAAAATCTTATTACCATTCTCATCTGTTTCT
>JAAZXZ010000097.1 GCA_014239895.1 Flavobacteriaceae bacterium | reverse complement strand
TTAGAGGGTTCATATATCTTTTAAATATTTTTTTAGAATCACTTTCAACTGCAAGTAGAATTGACTCAAAACCTGATTGGGAGTAGGATAATAAAGGAAAAAATAAAACTAAAAGTAAATTTCTAAACTTCAATTTAAAAATCATTTAAGTAAAGATAAGGTCTTTAGTTAAAGAATTAGATAAAAGTATAGTTTAGCAATTATTATTTGCCTCTTCCTTTCCCTTTTCCTCTAGGTGAAGTGTTTAGACCAGTTAAATCATACTTTATTCTAAACACAGTATATCTTGGTTGAACAATGTATGATCTTGTTTGACTATAAAGTTGATTGAAACTATCTCTATTTAAAGATGTATCGTTAAATAAATTGGTAACGCTAAGTCCAAATTCCCACTTAGATCCTTCTTTATTATAAGACAAATCAGCCTCAGCATTTCTATATTCATTTAATGTCTGTTCGTCATTTCTATAGTAATTATATGAATATTCCGCTCTGAACACAAAACCATTACCAAAGTAGGCGTCTATCTCAGCAAATGGTGAATCTGTGTAAAAATAATTTTTGTTATCTCCAATATCATACATTCTTTTATTATAGCTATATCCAACTTCTAAATTTGGTTTATCTCTAAAATTAGTAGCAATTGTAGCTTTGTAGGATTGTGTAAAATTAATAGATTCTAAAGGATTTCCATTTACAATATTATTGAATTCACTAAAATTGAAATTCATATTAAACCCAGCTTTAAAGTTTTTAAATCTTTTATCTATTCTAGCACTTGCAGAGTATGACTCTCTAGGAAAGTTTGAATTATCTGCAGATCTTACTGAGTTGATTCCAGTGATAAGTGTTTTATTCTGTATTGATTTTTTTCTTTTACTATATCTTATATTGGCAAAAATATTTGTAAAATTAAAAATATTGATACTTTGATAATTTAATCCATAGTTATAGATTTCAGCAGCTTCTAAAGTAGGATTACCCTGAAAAAAACTATTATAATTATTAAACACATAACCTTTAGCCAAATTATTAACATCTGTAAACTGAGTAGTTAATCCATAGTTGAATCTTAAAGATTCAGAATTTTTAAACTTTATGAAAACTCTCATATTAGGCCTTATATCAGAAAAACTTCTAGATTCTAAAACTCCTAATTGAAATGTTTCATTTTTATAGTTATGTATTGTAAATCCCGGGTCAATAGTAAAAATTCCAGTAATAAATCTATATCTAAATGAAAAATACGCATCTAAAAAATTAAACTGGACATCATTTGATAAGATGTCTTCATTAAAATTGTTTTGAGTGCCATTATCCAAAATTTGAAAAATAGAAGAATTAAATTTTTGGCTTACATCTGTTAATCCAAAAGTAAAATTCAAGTTAGATTTTGGGTTTAAAATATAATAATAGTCTAGCTTTCCTTCAATCTTATTTGTTTCTGTTTCTCTATTTTGATTAATATTAAAATTAGATTGATTCCTGTCAAGAGATAAAATATTTCTAAAAGGTTGTAGTTCCTTAATTGCTTGATAAAAAGGGTCTTCGTTTTGTGATAAATGTTGAGCCTCAAATGAAAATATATGATCTTCATTTAATGTATAATAAGCTTTCAATTCTTGGTTTATTGAACTGGGCTTGTCACTTCTCAATTCACTTATATCTTCATTGGTATTTGATCCAAGTCTTACACTTGAATTAAGGTTTGTGTTTTCTATACTTTCAGCAGATTTTACTAATAAATTATATTCCATTTGTAATCTTTCATTTGGATTATATTCAGCTGAAAACTTATATAATTGTTGTTGATTGTCCTGAACTACATCCTCAGATGTTTCTTGTTTTGCATTAGTAGCAGAGTATATTCTTGAAATTTTTTCTTCTACAATGTTTTGAGATTCTGTAAAAATTGCAAAACCACTTATCTCCAACTTTTCATTTATAGATTTACTAAAATTGTATGCGCCAAGTTTAGCATCTATTGATTTAGCACGGTTGTTCTGCAGATTTCCAATTCCGGCACCATCAGATGAAATATTTATGGATGTTCCCGTTTGTTGATTTAGGTTTCTAAAACCTCCACCAAATCTATAAAAATCTCTTCTTGACAAAACTGGCTCACCTAAATTATTAGTATTTCCAAGAATACTCATACTTAAATCTTTTGCATAATAAAAAATCTTTGGTGCAGCCAAATATGTATCTTCATTACCTTTTGCACCAACTATTTCTCCAAACCAAAACTTATCCTTTCCACTTTTAAGGCTAATATTTATAGCTATATTATCCTCATTATTTGTCACATTTCTCAATTGACTAACTTCGGTAAAGTTTCTTAGAACTTCTACTTTATTAACAGCATTTGCAGGTAAATTTTGTGTTGCAAGTTTTGAGTCTCCATCAAAAAAATCTTTACCTTCAACTGTTATCTTTGTTATTTCTTTACCTTCAACTTCAATAGTTCCTTCATC
>JAAZXZ010000094.1 GCA_014239895.1 Flavobacteriaceae bacterium | reverse complement strand
TCAATATATCTCTGAAATTGAATGCAAAATGCTTGAAAAATGGAATGGCAGTCCTTCTAGTTGGAGTTAATATTTAATTAAGCATTGAAATTTCCTTTAAATCATAGGATTCTACTAAGTTGTCTTCAAGCATAACACTGAGTTTTCCTGATCTAGATACTCCTTTTATATAACCACTAAAGACCTCTCCCTTTGAATTCTTAAAAGTAGAAGGCTTATTTATTCTAAAAAGTGCATCTTCATATTTTTCAAAAATTGAATTAATACTAGACTTATCTAATTCATTGAAACAATACTTAATGTTCTTTACTAAATCTTTAAGAATTTCATCTATGCTACAAGTAGTCCCTATTAAATTTTTTATTGATGCTGCATTAGGTAAATTATTAAAAATTGTTTGGTTTACATTTAATCCAATTCCTATCACAGTATCTTTTATATAATTTTCTTTTACAATATTTTCAATTAAAATGCCACATATTTTCTTATTATCTGACATTATGTCGTTCGGCCATTTTATATGCATATTTGATAAATTAACTTTCCTTAATGTTTTAATAAGTGCTAGTGAAACTAATGCACTTATAACAAATTGATCCTGCACTTTAATATTGATTTCCTTCTTATAAACACTGCAAATAAGGTTTTTAGAATGTTCTGATTCCCATTCAGTTCCTAACTGGCCTTTACCTTGTGTCTGAAATTTTGCAGTAACAACTGTATAATCATTAACACCTTCATTTAATATTATTTTTTTTAAATAATTATTTGTAGAATCTATGGCATCAAGTTTGATTATATTCATGTATATTAAAAAAATAATAAATTTGCACAACAAGGTAAAAGGAATTGATGGTGAAAACAAAGAGAAGGTCTAATAATTTAATTTCAACAATAGTTGATAGTATTGAAGAAGTAAAAGGTGAAGAAATAAATATTCTTGACTTGAGAAAGCTTGAAGCTAGAGTTTGTGATTATTTTGTAATTTGCGAAGGCACTTCAAATACTCAAGTTAGTGCAATAGCTAATTCTATAAACAAGAAAGTTAGTAAAACTTTAAAAGACAAGGCTTGGGGTATTGAAGGAATGGAAAGTGCTGAATGGGTGTTAATGGATTATATAGATGTTGTTGTACATATATTTCAAAGACAAAAAAGAGAATTTTACGATATTGAAGGGCTTTGGGGAGATGCAAAAAGTATTGATTTAAAAAAATCTTAATGAAAAATAAAAAACCACAGAATAAAAACTCGTTTAATCAATATTGGATATATGGTGGAATAATTTTATTATTCTTGCTGATAAATCTTTTTACAGGTAGTGCAGGAGGAATAGACTCAGCTGCTACAACTCCATCTAAATTTTTAGAATTTGTTAAAAACGGTGATGTTGAAAAAATTGAAATAATTAATAAAAGAGAGGTCAGAGTATTTCTTACAAGAGATGCTGAATTAAAAGACATTCACAGAAATACTGTTAAGAAATCATTTATAACTGGCACAAGCCTCTCTCCTAATTATAAATTTGAATTTGGTGACTTACAGAATTTTGAGAACAGTTTAGCTATAATATCAAGAGAGAATAATATAAATGTGGAGACTAATTATGTTACTGAACAAAATTATTGGGGTGATTTTCTCATATCATTACTTCCATTTATTTTAATTATAGCAATCTGGATATTTATAATGAGAAGAATGTCATCAAGTGCTGGTGGTTCTGGTGGACAAATTTTTAGTATTGGAAAATCAAAAGCCAAGCTATTTGATGCAAATTCTGATATGAAAATTACATTCAAAGATGTTGCAGGTTTAGAAGGTGCCAAAGAGGAAGTGCAAGAAATTGTTGATTTTTTAAAAAATCCAAAAAAATATACTGCTCTAGGAGGTAAAATTCCAAAAGGTGCATTATTAATTGGTGCCCCTGGTACTGGAAAAACTCTGCTTGCAAAAGCTGTTGCAGGTGAGGCCCAAGTTCCTTTTTATTCACTTTCAGGATCTGATTTCGTTGAAATGTTTGTTGGAGTTGGCGCATCTAGGGTAAGAGATTTATTTAAACAAGCAAAAGAAAAATCTCCATCAATTATTTTTATTGATGAAATTGATGCTATTGGTAGGGCAAGAGGAAAGAGTAATTTTACAGGATCAAATGATGAAAGAGAAAACACTCTTAATCAATTACTCACTGAAATGGACGGATTTGGAACAAATACGAATGTAATAGTTGTTGCTGCCACTAACAGGGCTGATGTATTGGATAAAGCACTAATGAGAGCCGGAAGATTTGATAGACAAATTTATGTTGATTTACCTGATATAAGAGAAAGAAAAATGATATTTGAGGTACATTTAAGACCATTAAAAAAAGCAGCTAGCGTAGATATTGATTTTCTGTCAAAACAAACACCGGGATTTTCTGGAGCTGATATTGCTAATGTCTGTAATGAAGCCGCATTAATAGCTGCAAGAAAAAATAAAAAATCTGTTGGCAAACAAGATTTTCTAGATGCAGTTGATCGAATAGTTGGAGGTTTAGAGAAAAAAAATAAGATAGTTACTGAAGATGAGAAAAAAGCAGTTGCATATCATGAAGCTGGTCATGCTACTATAAGCTGGATGCTAGAGCATGCATCTCCTCTAGTTAAAGTAACAATTGTTCCTAGAGGAAAATCATTAGGTGCTGCATGGTATCTACCTGAAGAAAGGTTGATTGTAAGACCTGAACAAATGCTAGACGAAATGTGTGCTGCACTAGGAGGTAGAGCTGCAGAAAAAGTTGTTTTTAATCAAATATCAACTGGCGCATTAAGTGATCTAGAAAAAGTAACCAAACAAGCTAGAGCAATGGTAACAGTTTACGGCTTAAGTGAAAAAGTTGGTAATTTGACCTATTATGATTCTTCAAATGGAAATGAATATGGCTTTACTAAGCCCTATAGTGAACAAACTGCTGAGACTATTGACAAAGAAATCTCATTAATAATTGAAAATCAGTATAAAAGAGCACTAAAGATTCTTAAAAAGAATAAAAAGAAATTAATTCAATTAGCTGAATTATTGCTAAAAAAAGAGGTAATTTTTAAAGACAATCTAGAAGAAATTTTTGGGAAACGTCCATTTCAAAAAAAAGAAAATAGTAAAAAATAAAAATTAATTATTCTTTCATTATATATTGACCTTAGAGTTTCATAATTTTAATAAACTTTTTATAGCTTAAAAAATTGAATTTTTTTAATAACCTTTTTAAGGGAAATTCCAGCAGAAGAATATCTAAAGAAGACCAAGAGCGTGAACAAAGTAAGTTTATGCCTAAAGTAAAAGTTGCAATAGAAGAAAGATTTATTGTAAACTTTATAGATAATGGAGGAAAATTTCTTTATAGTGAAAATTATAATGAGCTTAATGAAAATTTGAGTTTAATTCTAAAAGAAAACAGCTGGGTTAAAGAAGACTTATTAATTACCAATAATAAAATTAAATCTAATTATAAGCTGCCAAATTCAATAAAAGTTAACCAAGAGAATTCAAAATGTTTTGTGACTAATTGCGAAAATTTAATTGCTGATGATGGATCTATTTTAATTTCATCAAATCAAATTGAAGAAAAAAATCTTTCAGATTTCCCAAGCAACTTAATTATTCTGTCTGAGACAACAAAATTTAAAAATAGTATTGGTGAAGGATTAGCAGAAATTAAATCAAAAAGCAAGAAAATACCAAGTAATATCACTACTATTAAAAACTTTCAAATTTCACAAGAAAAAGATTTTTTAAGTTATGGAACCAGTGCAAAAAACTTATATTTGATATTATTAGAAAAAGGAACAATATAAATTGAAAGAAATTCATAAAAGATCAATTACAGGTTTAATATATACGCTATTATTTCTTCTTTCTTTAAAGTCTTTCTTAAGCTTTACTATTCTAATCTTTGTTTTTGGTTTAATCTCTCATGCTGAATTTAATAAGCTAATTAAGCAAAAAGGAATTAGTTCATACATAATATTTACACTGCTATATAGCTTCTTTTCATATTATAGCTACTATTTCAACTCAATAGATCTAAGCAATTCTTTTTTTAATGAAGCTATAGAGATTTTACTTGTTTTTTCAATATTCGTTTTACTATTTTCAATTAGAGACTTATTTATTACTAAAGATTTACCTGAATTCTTGACAAGAAAATATATAAACTCGGTTTTTTATATATCGAGTTCATTCATTTTTATATTTCTTATTGGTAACTACAATAATGAGTATAATCCTAATTTAATTCTTGGATGCTTTATCCTTGTATGGGTAAATGACACTTTTGCATTTATTGTTGGCAGTAAAATTGGCAAGCAAAAACTATTCTTGACTGTTTCACCAAAAAAAACTGTTGAGGGGTTTCTTGGTGGTTTATTTTTTTGTTGCATTTGTAGTTTCCCTATTGCTAATTATATTGGTGAGTTGAATTTTACCAATTGGCTTATTATTTCAATAATAATTAGTGTTTTTGGAACTATGGGTGATTTAGTTGAATCTAAATACAAACGAAAATCACTAGTAAAAGATAGTGGCATAATATTGCCAGGTCATGGAGGTTTATTAGACAGACTTGATAGTATAATGTTTGCAAGTCCATTCATATATTTATTTCTAAAAACCTTATCAAATGTTTCATAAAGAAGGTTATACTATAATTATTGTTTCGTTTATAATTATAGTTTCAATTATTTTAAGTCTTGATTACTTTACAATTCAATATGATTCTCCAATAAAGATTTTTTTAGTAGTTTTTTTTATTTTAATTCTACAGTTTTTTAGAAATCCTAAAATTATTATTAATTCAAATGATAACTATATATTATCTCCTGTAGATGGAAAAATTGTAATAATTAAAAAAGTCTATGAGCCAGAGTTCTTTAACAAAGAAAGAATTCAAGTAAGCATATTTATGTCCCCCCTAAATGTTCATGTAACAAGGTATCCTATGACAGGAAGGGTGGTATATTCAAAATATCACCCAGGGAAATATCTAGTAGCATGGCACCCAAAATCAAGTACAAAAAATGAAAGAACTAGCATTGTTGTTGAAAATGAATTTTTTGGAAAAATCCTATATCGTCAAATAGCCGGAGCTGTTGCAAGAAGAATTGTTAACTACGCCAAAGTATCACATACAGTTAAACAGGGTGAAGATTCTGGCTTTATTAAATTTGGATCTAGAATCGATCTTTTCCTTCCATTAAACACTAAACTAAACGTTAAAATAAATCAAAAAGTTAAAGGAGGAATTACAGTTATTTCAAAAAATTAGCCTTTTAATTTCTTGATACTTTCTTTGAGTAGGTTAATTTTAGCCATTGCTTCTGTCTTCTTCTTCTTTTCAATTTCTATAACACTTTCAGGAGCCTTTTCTACAAATTTCTTATTAGATAATTTCTTATCAACTGAATTTAAAAAACCTATATTGTAATTTAATTCACTCTCTAATTTTATTATCTCATCCTTAACATTAACTTCAGAAGATAATGGAATATAATAGGTGTTTGTTTTTACTCTAAATGATATAGCTTCTTTTACTTCACTCTTCACATATATTAGAGTGTTAACATTGCATATTTTCTTTATAATTGGGTCATGCTTTTCTGATACTTGTTCATTATTCAATACACTTAACTCTATAGTTTCCCTAAAAGAAATGTTATGTTTTTTCCTTACTGAACGAATAGAAGTTATTACTTCGGAGACAAATTTAAATTCTTCAATAATTTCATTGCTATATTTCGCAGATTTTGGCCATTTTGAAATAACTAATGATTGATCTACTCTCCTTTTGTTGATAGATTGCCATAATTCTTCTGAAATAAAGGGCATAAATGGATGCAATAATTTTAAGTTATTTTCAAAAATTAAAATTAGAGACTTATGTGTTTTTTTGTCAATTGGCTTAGAAAATTCTGGTTTAATAACTTCAAGCAATACTGAGCAAAAATCATCCCATATCAATTTATATACACACATTAATGCATCACTAATTCTAAACTTATCAAAATGATCATTAATTTGAGATAATACAGATTGGAATTTATTCTCATACCAGTCCAATGCTACGGAGGAATATTCTGGCTGATCAATGTCCTTTATCTCCCAACCATTAATTAGTCTAAAAGAATTCCAAATTTTATTAGCAAAAGACCTACCCTGGTTACACAAAGACTCATCAAATAATAAATCATTTCCAGCTGATGAACTTAACATTAATCCAACCCTTACAGAATCAGCACCATATTCTGAAATCAATTTCAATGCATCTGGTGAGTTTCCTAAAGATTTACTCATTTTTCTTCTTTGCTTATCACGAACTATTCCAGTGAAATAAACATTATTAAAAGGTTTCTTTTGCTTAAACTCATAGCCTGCTATTATCATCCGAGCTACCCAAAAGAATAATATATCAGGCCCTGTAACCAAGTCTGAAGTAGGATAATAATATTTAAAATCCTCATTATCTGGGTTATTTATTCCATCAAATACACTAATAGGCCATAGCCATGAGGAAAACCATGTATCTAGCACATCTTCTTCTTGCTTTAAATTACTCTTTTTTAAATTTTTATTTTCTGTTTTTTCTTTTGCTAAATCAAGAGCTTGATCTATATCTTTTGCAACTACAAAATCATCCTTTTCATCTCCATAATAATATACTGGAATTTGATGCCCCCAATAAAGCTGTCTCGATATATTCCAGTCTCTAATGTTTTCCATCCAATTTCTAAACGTTTTATCAAACTTATTAGGATAAAACTTGATTTCATTATCTACTAAAACTGAATTAATTGCTGGTTTAACTAAATCATTCATTTTTAAGAACCATTGATAGCTAAATTTAGGTTCTATAATTTCATTGGTTCTTTCACTTATTCCAACATTATGTGTAATTTCTTCCTGCTTTTCCAAAATACCTAATTTATCTAGCTCAACTATAATATCTTTTCTTGCTTTGAATCTATCCTTTCCTTTATGATGAAGTCCATAATTATTTAATGAAGCATCATCATTAAATATATCTATAAATTGCAAGTTATGTCTATCACCAATTAATTTATCATTTATGTCATGTGCTGGAGTTACTTTTAGACATCCAGTACCGAATTCAATATCTACATAGTCATCAAAAATAATTGGCACTTTCCTGTTTGCTATAGGCACTATAGCATTTTTACCTTTTAATTTTTTATATCGGTCATCTTTTGGATTAACACAAATTGCAGTATCCCCTAAAATTGTCTCAGGTCTTGTAGTTGCAATAGTTAAATAACCTTCTTCTCCTTCAATTTTATATTTAACATAATAAAGTAAATCTCTCTTTTCAAAATAATTAACTTCCTCTTCTGAAAGAGTTGTTTGTGCCTTAGGATCCCAATTAACCATCCTATATCCACGGTATATTAACCCTTTGTTGAATAGATCTATGAAAACAGAAATCACAGATTTATTCATAGTTTCATCCAAAGTGAACTTTGTTCTATCCCAATCACAAGAACAACCAATTTTTTTTAATTGCTCTAGAATAATATCTCCATACTTGTCCTTCCAGTCCCATGCGTGTTTTATAAACTCATCCCTACTTATATCATTTTTATCTATACCTTTTTCTTTCAAACTTTCTACAACCTTTGCTTCAGTGGCAATAGATGCATGGTCTGTTCCAGGAATCCAGCATGCGTTTTTTCCTAATAACCTAGCTCTTCTTATTAATATATCCTGAATAGTATTATTTAGCATATGTCCCATATGTAAAACCCCTGTAATATTAGGTGGGGGAATTACTATTGTATAAGGCTCTCTACTATCTCGTTGAGAATGAAAAAAGTTATTCTTAATCCAATATGAATACCATTTATCTTCAATATCTTTAGAATTATAGTTGGAACTGATACTCATTTTCTCTATTTATGATTGAATACAAAAATACTCATATTTCTTTATCTGAGTAATTATAATTATATTTATCTGCCTAATTTTTTAACAAAACATAATGAAAAAAATATTATTAATTGTTTGTGTTTTAGCTTTTAATTTTAACACATTTTCCCAAGAAAAAACTGCTAAAATTAATTTTAAAACAACTGAAATTGATTATGGAGTAATTGAAAAAGGTTCAAATGGAATTAGAGATTTTGAGTTCACAAATGATGGTAATTCTCCCTTAATAATTACAAATGTAAAATCAACATGTGGTTGTACAATTCCAAAGAAACCTAATAAGCCTATACTACCAGGAGAATCAGAAAAAATACAAGTCAAATATGATACTAATAGAGTTGGTTTTATTAGAAAATCTATTATTGTAAGTTCAAATGCTCAAAACCCTACTGTAATTTTAAAAATTACTGGAAAAGTAACTAATAAGATTAAGAATAATGGTTTAGAAAAAAAATCAAAAAGCCTGCTTGAAGAAGACTTTTAATAAGCTTACTTATTTTTTATTTTCCATAAATTAATAACTAGACTAAAACCTATTCAAATGCCAAATATTTCTATAAAAGGAAAATCAATGCCTGAATCTCCAATTAGAAAGCTAGTACCCTATGCAGAAGATGCTAAAAAAAGAGGCATAAAAGTGTTTCAACTAAATATTGGTCAACCAGATATAGAAACACCTATACAAGCAATTCAAGCAGTAAAAAATTCAAAGATAAAAGTTCTAGCTTATAGTAGATCTGAGGGATCAGAAAATTACAGAAAAAAATTAACTGAATATTATTCAAAAAAAAACATAACAGTAAGTAAAAATGATATAATAGTTACTAGTGGAGCTAGCGAAGCATTATTCTTTACTTTGGGTAGTATAATGGATCCTGGAGATGAAATAATTATCCCTGAACCTTTCTATGCTAATTATAATGGATTTTCTGTTGCAAATGGAATTAAAATTTTACCTATCACCTCAACAATTGATGACAATTTTTCTTTACCAAAAATTAGTGAGTTTAGAAAACTTATAACACCCAAAACCAAGGCAATACTTATTTGTAATCCAAATAATCCAACTGGTTATCTTTATTCAAAAGATGAGATTAAAAAATTGATTGAAATTGTTAAAGAATATGATTTATTTCTGATTGCAGATGAAGTATATAGAGAATTTGCATATGATGGTTGTAAACACTATTCAATCATGGAAGAAGAATCTATAAATCAAAACGCAATAATGATTGATTCCGTTTCAAAAAGATATAGTATGTGCGGTGCTAGAATTGGATGTGTGGTTTCTAGAAATAAAGAATTAATTAAAACTGTCTTAAAATTTGCTCAAGCAAGATTATCTCCTCCTACTTTTGCTCAAATCGCCAGCCTTGCAGCTTTAGATACTCCAGAAAAATATTTTAATGATGTTATTGAAGAATATGAGAAGAGAAGAAACCTCTTAATTGACCAACTTAATAAAATACCTGGAATTAAAGTCTCTAATCCAAAAGGAGCCTTTTATTGTATTGTTGAATTACCTATTGATGATGCTAATGATTTTGCTAGTTGGCTACTTGAAAGTTTCACACTAAATGGCCAAACTATAATGGTTGCTCCAGCTCAGGGATTTTACTCCTCAAAAGATATTGGAAAAAATCAAATAAGAATTGCTTATGTTCTTAATGAAAAAGATTTAATATCATCTATAAATATTTTAAAAGAAGCATTAATTAAATACCATGATTAATGGAAATTCTAACTAATTTTTCTCTTAAGAAATACAATAGTTTTAAGATTAATGCTATTGCAGAAAATTTTGTTTCTGTAAATAGCATAAATGAATTAGTTGAAGTCCTAAAATTGAAAGAATATCCAAGCAAATATATCCTAAGCGGAGGCAGTAATATATTAATAACTAAAAACATTAAAGGACTAGTAATTCACATAAATATTAAAGGAATTCATGAAGAAAGTAAAAAAAATAATATTACAGAAATAGTAGCATTCGCTGGTGAAAATTGGCATTCTCTTGTTCAATGGTGTTTGAAAAGAGATCTTGGAGGTATTGAGAATTTATCTTTAATTCCTGGCAGTGTTGGTGCGGCACCCATTCAAAATATTGGAGCCTATGGAACAGAGTTAAAAGATGTACTAATTTCATGTGATGCAATAAATAGAGAAACGGGAAAGATAAAAACATTTAATAACAAAAATTGTCAATTCGAATATAGAACTTCAATTTTCAAAAAAAGTGCTAATTACATCGTAATTAGTATTAAACTAAAGTTAACTAATAAAAAACATAATTTAAATTTAAGTTATAAAGGAATTCAGGATAAGCTCAATGAATCAAATATAAAAACCCCAACTATACAAGATGTTTCTAGTGCAGTAATTAAAATTAGAAATGAGAAATTGCCAGATCCTGATAAAATAGGAAATAGTGGTAGTTTTTTTAAAAACCCCATTGTTTCCATAGATAAAATTGAAGAACTCAAGGCTAATTTTAATAATGTACCATTCTATAGTTTCCATAAAAATAAATATAAAATACCTGCAGCATGGCTAATCGAAAAAGCTGGTTTTAAAGGAAAGACTTTTGGAGATTATGGGGTTCATAAAGATCAAGCATTAGTTTTAGTTAATTACAAATCTGCTAAAGGAAGTGATATATTGAACTTGTCAATTAGCATACAAAAAGCTGTTAAATTAATTTTTGATATTGAGCTAGAAGCTGAAGTAAGTATTATATAAAAAATCTATCTTTGTTATATGGAACTAGCCTTAATTACTATAATTATTCTTGGATTCTGTATTCTTGGAATTAGTATTAAAATATGGGCAAAGAAAGGTGGTGAATTTTCTGGAACCTGTGCAAGTCAAAATCCATTATTAAACAAATCTAATGAATCATGTGGGTTTTGTGGGAAAACTCCAGATCAATTCAAAGATTGTGATGTCAAAAATTAATAAACTTCTAAAAAAATTAGGACCAGGTTTATTGTTTGCAGGAGCAGCTATAGGAGTTTCTCATCTAGTACAATCAACAAGAGCAGGAGCAGAATTTGGTATGGGATTACTTTGGGCATTAATCCTTGTAAATATATTTAAATATCCATTTTTTCAATATGGCCCTAGATATGCAAGTGCAACGGGAGAAAGTCTGCTAGATGGTTATTATAAATTAGGTAAAGGCATCCTAATTGCATATGCTATAATTACTATAGCCACAATGTTTACAATACAAACTGCTGTAACAATTGTTACAGCAGGATTGGCTGCATCTCTTACCAATGGACTTTTTAGTACTGAAGTATGGACAATAATCATTATTGCAATTTGTTCAGTAGTTTTATTTTTTGGTAAATATAAACTCCTTGACAGATTAATAAAATATGTAATTATTCTTTTAGCTATCAGTACAATCTTAGCTACTTTAATGGCATTCAATAATAATACTAATGAAATAATTTTATCGCAGTTCTTACCAGAAATTACTGTAGAAATAGCTTTTCTTATAGCATTTATGGGATGGATGCCAGCTCCATTAGATGTTTCTGTTTGGCATTCCTTATGGTCCCTAGAAAAACAAAAAACTAATAAAAATTTCACTTATAAATCCTCACTATTTGATTTTAATGTTGGTTATATTGGTACAGTGATATTAGGTGTTGCATTTATGTCTTTAGGATATCTAGTAATGTTTGGAGGTGATACATCCTTTAGCACATCTGCAAGTCTTTTTTCTAACCAATTAATTGAAATGTATACTTCAAGTCTTGGTGAATGGTCCTATTATATTATTGGGATAGCTGCATTTACCACTATGCTAAGCACTACTATTACTACTCTAGATGCCTCCCCAAGAGCTATGAATAGAACAACTAAACTCTTAATTAATAAAGATTTTAAGCATGGATACCTGTTTTGGTTGGCAATTTTATCTGTTGGAACTATTTTTATATTCTTTTTATTTTCATCAAAAATGGGACTACTTGTTAAAATTGCTACTATCCTGTCATTTCTAACAGCTCCTTTTTATGCTATAATTAATTATATTTTAATAAGTAGCGAGCATACGCCTAAAGAATATAGGCCTTCAATAAAATTGCATATACTAAGTATACTTGGAATTGCATTTCTTATAGGATTTAGTATATGGTTTTTAGTAAAAGGCATATAATTTCAATTTATAGTTTATATCTTTACATTGTTGATGATAGAGCAAAATAAAATACCCGAAAATTCAACTGAAATTAAAGGAAATTTGACTTGGCATAAAGTTGACCTTTCAAAGAAAAAAGTCAAGCATCAGCCTAAGCCAAAATGGCTGAGAGTGAAACTACCTATTGGAGAAAAATACACTCAATTAAGAAATCTAGTTGACAAATATAATCTTCATACTATTTGTACTTCAGGAAGTTGTCCAAATATGGGGGAATGTTGGGGTGAAGGCACTGCTACATTCATGATTCTAGGAAACATATGTACCCGTTCATGTAAATTTTGTGGAGTTAAAACAGGAAGACCAGGCCCTGTAGACTGGGGAGAACCTGAAAAAGTCGCTAAATCAATTCAAATAATGGAGATTAAACATGCGGTTTTAACTAGTGTAGACAGAGATGATTTAAAAGATGATATGGGAAGTAAATTGTGGGTTAAAACCATTGAAAAAGTTAGAGAATATAATCCTGAAATTACAATTGAAGCATTAATTCCTGATTTCCAAGGAATACACGAACATATTGATAGACTAATAAATATAAAACCTGAGGTTATTTCACACAATATTGAAACCGTAAGAAGGTTAACAAAACAAGTAAGGATTCAAGCTAAGTATGATAGAAGTTTAGAAGTTTTAAAATATTTAAAGGATGCTGGTCAAAGAAGAACAAAATCAGGTATAATGCTAGGACTTGGAGAATTCAAAGAAGAAGTTATTGAAACGATGAATGAGCTCAAAGAAGCAAAAGTTGATGTAATAACTATTGGTCAGTACCTTCAACCAAGTAAAAAACATCTTCAGGTTGAAAGATTTGTAACCCCTGAAGAATTTAAAGAATATAAAGAAATAGGTCTAAAAATGGGATTTAGACATGTAGAAAGCAGTGCATTAGTAAGATCATCTTATAAAGCCCAAAAACATATTCATTAAGAATTTCTAGTCTGAATATAATCTAATATTTGCTTGCTAAAATCTACTTCATTATCTATAATAAATTCTATGGGTAAGTAATATAAACTACTAGTAATTTTTGTAAATAATTTTACATAGTCCTTTTCAGTGGTAATAATTAAATTATTTCGATCAATTTTTATTATATCTGAATTAGAAAAATCGTGATGATCCTTAAAAAGGATATGATTAAAATTATATTCACTATCATTTAAATAATTAATTAAATGAGAACTATCTGCTATTCCTGTAACAAGAGTAAATTTTATATTTTTAAATTCACTTAATGGTTTTGAGCTTTCTTTATCATAAACCATTTTAGAATACTTAATTGAACTAAAATAAATTTTTTGATTGTCACCAATATTAAGTTTTTGGATTATATGCCTTTTTTGATCTTTATTTATGTTCTTATCACATTTTGTTACAATTATAACATCAGCCCTATTTGCATTTCTTTTTGACTCTCTCAAATTGCCTAAAGGAAAAATATTGTCTTCTGAATATAAATCATTAAACTTTGTTAATAATATTGACATTCCAGGTTTTACTCTCCTATGCTGGTAAGCATCATCTAATAACACTATTTCAGGTTTTGAGTTTAATTTAATTAACTTATTGATTCCTCTTACTCTATTAGAGTCTACTGATATAATAATGTTTTTAAATTTTCTATAATACTGCATTGACTCATCTCCAATTATTCCTGCATCTGAATTAGAATCAGCCAATATAAAACCTGTTGATTTTCTACCATATCCCCTACTCAATACAGCAACTTTATAATTATTTGATAGTAATCTGACTAAATATTCAATTGATGGAGTTTTACCTGATCCCCCTAAAACTAGATTACCAATAGATATTATTGGAATATTAAATTGGTGTGATTTTATTACTCCAATATTATATAGAAAATTCCTTATTGATGTAACTAATAAAAAAGGAACACTAAATATCCAAAACAATATTTTTTTAATCATTTTCACAGCAACTAAAGTAATTATTTATCTTTGAAAAAAATATAAATATATATGATTGTAAAAGAAGTAATAGATTATATAGATGAATTCGCTCCTTTTTGCTACGCAGAAGAGTTTGATAATGTAGGCCTAATAATAGGTGATTATAATCAAAAAGTTAACGGGATACTAGTTACTCTAGACTCTACAGAATCAGTAATTGACGAAGCAATAAAATCAAAATGTAATCTAATTATTAGTTTTCATCCTATTATTTTTAATGATATAAAAAGTGTTACCACTAACACATATGTAGAAAGAGTAATTCATAAATCAATAAAAAATAATATATCAATAATTGCTATACACACTTCACTTGATAATTCAATAAAAGGTGTAAATAGTACTATATGCAAGAAGCTAGACATTAAAAACTATAAAATTTTAATTCCAAAAGAAGGAACGATAAAAAAATTAACAACCTATATTCCGTCTGATAATGTAGATTTACTTAAATCAGAAATATTTAAAATTGGAGGAGGTTCTTTAGGTAAATATGATAATTGTAGTTTTTCCTATAAGGGATTAGGCACATTTAAAGGTAACAAAAAGTCAAATCCAAAAATTGGAAACAAACTAACATATACTGAAATAGAAGAAGTATGTGTAAATATAACTTTTCTTAAACACCTTGAAAAAAAGGTAATTAAAGCATTAAAAGAGAATCATCCATATGAGGAAGTTGCATATGAAATTAATACACTAGACAATTCTAACCAGAATATAGGCATGGGAATGATTGGTGAATTAAATCCCCCAATGGATGAAAACAAATTCTTAAGCCTCTTAAAGAAAAAAATGAAATCTAAATTAATCAAACATTCAAAAAAATTAGGAAAGAAAATAGCTAAAATAGCTGTTTTAGGAGGGTCAGGAAGTTTTGCAATTGAAAATGCAATCAATAGTGGTGCTGATGCATTTGTTACATCAGATTTAAAATATCATGATTATTTTAAGGCAGAAAATAATCTATTATTAGTAGATATTGGTCATTATGAAAGTGAACAATACACAAAAAATTTAATCTTTAACTTTCTTACAAAAAAATTCCCTAATTTTGCGATCGTTTTATCAAAAACAAATACTAATCCAATAATGTATAGTTAAGATGGCTAAAAAGAAAGAAATAACAGTAGAGGATAAACTTAGATCTCTATATAATTTACAATTGATTGATTCACAAATAGATAAGATTCGTGATATAAGAGGAGAACTTCCTCTAGAAGTTAGAGATTTAGAAGATGAGATAGAAGGTCTAAAAAATAGAATTAAGAAGCTAGAACAAGGACTCGAAGAAATTAATGAAAAAATATCGATTAAAAAGAATCTAATAGCTGAGGCAAAAGTACTAATAAAGAAATATACCGAACAGCAAAAAAATGTAAGAAATAACAGAGAATTTGATTCATTAACAAAGGAAACTGAATATCAAGAACTTGAAATTCAATTAGCTGAAAAAAATATTAATGAGTTTAAAGCCCAAATCGAGCTAAAAAATGAATCAATTGATGAAATAAAATCTGTTTCTTCTGAAAAGACTAAACACTTAAAGCATAAAAAAAGTGAATTAGATACAATCCTAAAAGAGACTGAGAAAGAAGAGACTGTATTGCTGAAAAAATCTACAACATATAAGAAAAAAATTGAAGATAGATTGATCTTTGCTTATAGCAGAATAAGAGCTAATGTAAAAAACGGATTGGCAATAGTACCTATTGAGAGAGGAGCAGCTGGCGGATCATTTTTTACCATTCCACCACAAGTTCAAATGGAAATAGCCTCTAGAAAAAAAATTATAACTGATGAACACAGTGGTAGAATTTTAGTTGATGAAGTTCTCGCAAATGAGCAAAAACAAAAAATGGAAAAGTTATTTTCTAAATTGTAAAAACCTATTATAAACTATTATAATTTAAAAAAAGCTTCTATATTATAGAAGCTTTTTTTGTGTAATGAAACCTCTATCAATACAATTTTGTTTATTTCTATTCCTATATATAAACTATAGTTATGCTCAGGACTATACATCCAAACTAGATACTATTAAGAAATCATATCCCAATGCAGTAAATAATGATACAATTCATAAAGCATATTTTGCAAGTGGATGTTTTTGGTGTGTTGAAGTTATCTATGAAAGCTTAAAAGGTGTAGTTAAAGTCAATAGTGGGTACTCTGGTGGATTTACAAAAAATCCAACATACCAGTTAGTAAACACCGAAACAACTGGACATGCTGAAACTGTAGAAATAATTTATAATCCAAAACTAATTACTTTTAGTGAATTAGTTGATGTTTATTTTGGGTCACAGGACATTGAACAAATAAATGGTCAAGGACCAGATAATGGATCACAGTATAGGTCAATTATATTTTTTCAAAATGAAGAACAAAGAACAATAGCTAATAATAAAATTATATATCTAGAAAAAGAATTCTCCTTAAATGTGGCAGCTGAATTATATCCATTTCAAAAGTTTTGGATTGGAGAAGATTATCATCAAGATTTTAAAAAGAACAATAAAAATAATATCTATATAATTAAAGTCTCTAACCCAAGATTCAAAAAATTTAGCAATCAATTTAATCATTTAATAAAAAATAAATAGCATATTAAAAATGAATTTTATATCTGAAAAATTAAATGATTACATTAAAAAACACTCTAATAAAGAATCCGATCTACTTAAAGAGCTTTCAAGAGAAACGAAATTAAAAACTCTAAATTCAAGAATGTTAAGCGGAAGTTATCAAGGAAGAATATTAAGTATGATTTCAAAGCTAACTAAACCAAAATATATTCTTGAAATTGGAACATATACAGGTTATTCTAGTCTTTGCTTAGCTGAAGGAATGAAAAATGATGGAGAATTACATACTATTGATAAAAATGAAGAATTATACGATTTTCAAAAAAAATACTTTAATAAGTCAGGTTACGGGGATAAAATTTTTCAACATCTTGGAAATGCATTAGAATTAATACAAACTATTAATAAAAAATTTGATTTAATATTTCTAGATGCAGATAAAGAAAATTACGCTAAATATCTAGAACTATTAGTAAACAAACTAAACACCAATGGTGTTTTAGTTACTGACAATGTTCTATGGAGTGGAAAAGTAACAATGCCTATATCAGATGAAGATTTAAGCACACAGGAGATAAATAAATTTAACAAACTACTGAATCAAAGAACTGATATGGAAACCATAATACTTCCTATTAGAGATGGAATTAGTATAAGCAGAAAAAAGTAGAGTTATAAATCTCTCTTTATAGAAGATGAAATTGAATCTAAATCTTCTTTTGCTTTTTTTATTTCCTTTGTAATATTTGAAGATTTATTTTCTAACTCTGATGATGATTTTTTTATTTCACTCTTTATCTCATTAGTGGCATGTTTTATTTCATTAATACCTTTTCCTAAGGATCTTGCAAATTCTGGAATTTTATCTGTTCCCATTACAAGCACAGCTATAAATAAAATCACAGCAATCTCGACGCCACTTATAAATAAAAAAAATTGGTTTAATAGCATTCTACAAATATAATGACTAAGTTTATTTATAGTAAACTTAGTTAGTTTTTTTTTATTATGAAAAAAATGGTATTGGCTAGTACTTCCACAATTTATGGAAGCAAATACTTGGAATATTTATTTCCAGTAATTAAAAATCTTTTCTCAAACTCTAAAAATATTTTATTTATTCCTTATGCAAGGCCTAATGGTCTTTCTCACAAATCATATACAGATCTTGTTAATGACACATTTGGCCAATTAAATATGAGTGTTTTTGGAATCGATGATTTCAATGACCCCATTGAAAATATTAATAGATGTGATGGAATCTTTATTGGGGGAGGTAATTCATTCTTATTACTCGACTCTATTCAGAAGTGTAATTTAATAAGACCTATTAAAAAAAAAATTAATTCTGGGACTCCATTTTTAGGAACCAGCGCAGGGACAAATATTTGTGGAACTAGTATAGGCACAACTAATGATATGCCAATTGTACATCCTTCAAGTCTAAAAAGTTTAAATCTTATCCCATTTAATATTAACCCGCACTACATTGATCCAATTAAAGGAAATAAACATATGGGTGAAAGTAGAGAAATAAGAATTAAAGAATTTCATAAGTTTAATGATCAAATAGTAATTGGCCTTAGAGAAGGAAGCTACCTACAGGCTCAAGAAAACAACATAATACTTAAAGGTCTAAATACGGCAAGAGTTTTTAAAAAAAATTGTGATCCCCTTGAAATAGAACCTGAGTTTAATTTAAATAAACTACTCAATTAGGTAGGATTTATTTTATCTTTGGACTTGTTTTTAAAGTTCTATGAATAAAAAGGTTATTTTAATGATTTTAGATGGATGGGGTGAATCAAAAGACCCAAAAATTTCTGCTATTGACCAAGCAAATACTCCTTTTATTGATAATTTATATGATAATTACCCCAACTCCAATCTAAAAACAGATGGAATTAGTGTTGGTTTGCCTGATGGTCAAATGGGAAATAGCGAAGTTGGACATCTAAATCTTGGTGCAGGAAGAATTGTTTTACAAGAGCTTGCAAAAATTAATAAATCAATTGATAAGAAGGAATTTGAAAATAATAAAGTTGTAATTGATGCATTTAAACATGCTGAAAACAATAATAGTACTGTTCATTTCTTAGGGCTCGTTAGTAATGGGGGTGTACATTCGCATCAAAATCATTTATACGAACTAATTAAGCTCTCCAAAAAATATAATTTCAATTCATATATTCATGCTTTTTCTGATGGAAGAGATGTAGATCCAAAATCGGCTTACAATGATATTAGTAAGCTAGAAAAATTTTTAGTTGATTATAAAAACACATTTTTAGCATCAGTTACTGGAAGATATTTTGCAATGGATAGAGATAATAGATGGGAGAGAATAAAATTAGCTTATGATGCAGTGACTAGTGGAAAAGGGAGAAAGACTAACAGTCTATGTAAAGAGATAAAGGAAAGTTATTCTAATGGTTGTACTGATGAATTTCTAAAACCAATAATTAAAGTTAATGAATCAATGCATCCTATAGGCAATATAGAAAAAAATGATGTAGTCATTTTTTTTAATTTTAGAACAGATAGAGGGAGACAACTAACTAACGCATTAACACAAAGAATTTTTTCAAAATTCAAAGTTAATAATATGAACCTTTATTTTGTCACAATGACTAATTATGATACTTCTTTTTCAGGAATTAAAGTTATTTGTGAAAAAGAAAATATTAAAAACACATTAGGTGAAGTATTAGAAAAAAACAATAAAAAACAACTTAGAATCTCTGAAACTGAAAAATATCCTCATGTCACATTTTTCTTTTCTGGTGGAAGAGAAAAGCCTTTTAAAGGAGAAAAAAGAATACTAAAAGATTCGCCTAAAGTTGCTACCTATGATTTAAAACCAGAAATGAGTGCATTTTTAGTAACAGAAGCATTAATTAAAGAAATTAAAGGTAAGTTCCATGATTTTATTTGCTTAAATTTTGCTAATGGGGATATGGTTGGCCATACAGGAATAATGAGTGCAGCAATACAGGCATGTGAAGCGGTTGATAAATGTGTAAAAGAAATTGTAAATGCTGCAATAAATAATGATTATAGCGTATTACTAATTGCAGATCATGGAAATTGTGAAACAATGTCTAATCCTGATGGATCTCCAAATACTGCACATACAAAGAATCTTGTTCCAGTAATTTTAGTTGATAATGATATGAAACGTATTAATAGTGGTATTCTAGCAAATATTGCGCCAACCATTTTAGAACTAATGGGTGTTAGAAGTCCTGATGAGATGACTCACGATTCTCTTTTGAAATAAATATTATGGGGATTATAAAAGACATTGAAGAAATTAAACTCATCAGAGAGAGCGCTCTATTGGTTTCAAAAACTCTTGGATTAATTGCAAAAGAAATAAAAGAAGGAGTAACAACATTAAAATTAGACAAAATTGCAGAAGATTTTATAAGATCCAATAATGCAATCCCTGGATTTTTAGGGCTATATGATTTCCCAAATACTTTATGTGTAAGTCCAAATTCTCAAGTAGTACATGGAATTCCAAATAATAAACCACTAAAAAATGGAGATATCATTTCGATAGACTGTGGTGCATTAAAAAATGGTTATTATGGAGACCATGCATATACGTTTATAGTTGGAGAAGCTAATGAAGAAACTCAAAGACTACTGAGTATAACAAAAGAATCATTATATGTTGGTATTAGAGAGTTTAAAAAAGGGAATAGAGTCGGTGATGTAGGATATGCGATTCAAAATCATTGTGAAAAAAATGGATTTGGGGTTGTAAGAGAGTTAGTTGGGCATGGTATTGGCAAGGTTATGCATGAGAAGCCTGAAATGCCAAACTATGGAAGAAAAGGAATTGGGAAAAAATTTAAAAATGGAATGGTAGTAGCTATAGAACCTATGATTAATCAAGGAACTCACAAAATTTTTCAGCATAATGATGGATGGACAATTACTACTCAAGACAATAAGCCAAGCGCACATTTTGAACACAACATAGCCATTATAGATGGTAAACCAGAAATATTGTCAACCTTTAAATATATTTATGAAGCTCTTGGAATAAAATCTAATGAAGAAAAAGAATTTCAAAATTTTTTTAAATAAATGAAATCAATAATCAGACTTGTTTTAAATTATATTCCTAGAACTATTTTAACAAGGATCAGTACTTTTATTAAGCCAATTATTAGATTGTATCTCAAAGGAGATAAATATACGGATCCTATTGATGGAAAGAGTTTTAGAAAATTTATTCCTTATGGATATAATAATGTTAGAAAAAATGCTTTATCCCCTTCTACATATTCATTAGAAAGACATAGAATTCTATGGCTTTATCTAAAAAATGAAACAGATATTTTTACTAAAAAAATTAAATTATTGCACTTTGCACCTGAACCAGCATTTCACAAAGTTTTTAAAAATTCAAATGATATATCATATGATACTATTGACTTAAACTCACCCTTAGCTGAAATTAAAGCTGATATATGTAATCTTCCTCTAGAAGATAATACATATGATTACATACTATGTAATCATGTATTAGAGCACGTAGATGATGATCTAAAAGCAATGAGCGAATTATACAGAGTACTAAAAAAAGGAGGGACAGGAATTTTTCAAATTCCTATAGATTTAAAAAAAGAAAAGACCTATGAAGATAGCACAATAAAGAGCGCCAAAAAGAGAAATAAAGCGTTTGGGCAATATGACCACGCTAGAATTTATGGGATGGACTATTTTGAAAGACTAAACTCTGTTGGTTTTTCTGTAAAAAAAGTGAAATATGCCAATAAACTTACTGATGAAGAGATTACAAAATATTGCCTGTCACCAAATGAAATAATTCCTGTTTGTAAGAAATAAGGTAATCTAATTCTAAAAATCATTAAAAGCTTTACCAATCATCTCTCCATTTTCATTGTCATAAATTATATATACGCTAACGTCTTTATTGTAATCAAGGAAATCTTCTATTTCTTTAATATTCATTAGATGTAATGCTGTAGCATATGCATCAGCTTCTATACAAGTCTCTGATATAACTGAAACGCTTAGTATATTTGTTTTTGCAGGTATTCCTGATATAGGATCCAAAATATGAGCATATCTTCTGCCATTAGAATCAATCTTATATTTTCTATAAACACCAGAAGTTGCCATTGCAAAATTATTTAATTCAGTTGTTATAAAAATATTTTGACTATTATCATATCTAGGTTCATCAATTCCAATAATCCAATTGTCTCTTTTAGAAAGATTTGATCCTTTTGCCCTTAGTTCACCTCCAATCTCTACTAAATAATTGTCAATATTATTATCATCTAAAAAACCTGATATTAAATCAACTGTATATCCTTTTGCAATAGCATTAAAATCTAAAAATGAATTTTTTGGTCTTAAAATAATATTTGTATCATCTATTTTAAACTTCTCAAATCCAACAAGTAATTTTAAATTGTCTATGGCTAATGAATCAATAGGCATATTAGTAAGCTTAGGACCAAAAC